>PBMZ01000038.1 GCA_002722955.1 Planctomycetaceae bacterium
CACGTCGGCAAGTGGCTCGCGTCGATACGCTTGAATGAAGCGAAGTAAGTCGGCCCTCGTCAATCCGGCATCCATCGCGGAGAAGAAGAGGCCGGCTAGGTCTTTAACGATCCAGCGGCGTGGGGTCGTCGTCCGCATGTGGGCGCGGTGCAAATCAATGATGTGTAGCCGCAATGATTCCGGGCCCTTGCCCTTCACCAAAGAATCCACATCCAACAAGAAGTGGCACAGATAGAAGTCGCGGTGATTCATTCCGTTTTCGTGCATTCGCCGCGCGATGTCTGCAACCTTTTCGATCAACAGTCTTTTTTCCGACTGCGGCGGCGGGTTCGCTTTCCAACCTCGGCAATAATCTTCCAAGCTGACGGTATTATCGAGTGCCTCGGTGATCAGGAACGATTCCAGTTTTGCGGGATTCCAGCCGCGTTGGCCGAAGCCGGCGACCTCCATCGAGTCGATGCCAAGCTCGTCCGCCCGTCGGATGGCATGAAACTCGTTCGCGGCGCCGAGGATCGGTTTTCTTAGATAGAAGAGATTCTTGAAGATTTCGCGCCAGCCAACTCCGCGGTGAACTTTGATGAAATAATTCTTGCCGTTGAGCTGAATTCGCTGAGTCTGTCGGCCTTCCAACTCGCGATACACTTCGCCACTCAGTGCCAGGACGTTATCGAACGATTGGTTGATTTCCGGCTTCAGATAAACGGGACTGCGTTCGGGCATCCTTGCCTTCGTTCATTTGAATTTTGAATTCGAGATTTACGCTGCGCGTCGGTTAACGGCGTCTTCAAATGCATCGACAATTTCAGGCTGACCACTCCAGTTTCTCAGGAATCGACGCCAATCTCGCTGCTGGGCGACTCGAAAGAGCCACGATGTGGGGTAAGACATCATGGCGTCCAAATCGATCAGCCACAGAGAACTATCCGCAGCGACGATGACATTGGTGGCCTTCGTGTCTCCGTGTCGAATCCGAAGTTTCTCGAGCCCCGACCACAGTTTGGCGTATTCCTGGCACAGCTGATTCAGCGGGATTTCGTTCTTCATGTCTTGTGACGTCGGGGCCACATCCAGCAGCAGGTCGCCTTCGATGAACTCGGTGATCAGGTAAGAGCGAAAACGCAACGGTCCAACGCGTTCCTCGAACAAGGCGACAGGAAGTGGCGTGTTGAGTTCAGCTTGCCGCAACAAATGGCCGAACTTCCAACATCGGGCCGCTCGGGTTTGGACGACGCTGTGCATTGCTGAGTGAATTGGTGACTTCAAGTTGTATCGTTTCAAAAGCCAACTGCGGCCGCCCAGATTAAGCCGAACGACGGTGGTTCGATCGCCGTCTTTAATCATGGTCGATTCATTAAGCAATGTGTCGGCGGCGCACCATAGCCGCTCGGTAAGTTCCTCGGGCAACGAAGCATCGTGCCTCAAGTGTCGTCGCCAGGAATTTCGTTCGATGATCTGCATCGGGCATGAGTTTGGTTGTTTAACCCGTAGCCGCAAGCAAGGATTCCTTGCCTGCGGCTACGGGTTAAACGAACCAGTTCTAAGTCGCACTAAGCCGCGTGGCGTTGTTGTCGCTCCAATAGGCTGACTGCAGCTTTAAATACTCGGTCGGGTTCTAGTTCGGTCATGCAGCGATGATGTTGCAATGGGCAAACTCGCTGTTGGCAAGGTCCGCAATCAACTTCTAGCTGTAAATGAATAGACTTCGAAGAAAACGTCTCACTCCAAGCAATGTGAGTTGGTCCGAACAATGTCACAACGGGAACACCGAACGGTGCTGCGAAATGTCGCGGGCCGGAGTCTGTCGTGATCAACAAATCACAATGCTTGACGGCAGCTTTGGTCAGACCAATGCTGGTCTCATGATTCGCAAAACTGACAACGTTCGAGTTGTCCGCAGTCTGGACGATTTGGCGTGCTTCGTCTTTTTCGTTGGGGCCACATAGGACAAGCACGGTCTTGTTTAACTCGGTGGCAATTCGATTCGCCAATTGTCCAAACGACGCAGATGGCCAATGTTTGGCTGCGCCGAAAGCTCCCCCCGGATTCAGGCAAATGTAACCGTCGGTCGAGAGCGGCATAGAGTCAGCCAACTTGGACCCACTTTCGCGTTGCCAGAATTCTTCGAGGTGTAGCTCATCTTGTTCCGTGGCTGCTAAGAACATCTCACGCGACAATCTGTGATCGACATGAGTCGCGCTGCCCTTACAACCAAGTTGCTTTGCTAACCGCAAGTACTCGTCAATCACCGGATTGGGCGCCGACCGATCTTGCGGTTTCACACGGTCCGTTAACAAGAGCCCTCGTCCGTCGCGGCTGAAGCCAATCCGCCGTTTTGCTCCGGAAATGAAGGCTAGCCATCCCGTGCGAATCGAATTCGGTAGCAGCAGCGCCACATCGAATTGCTCGCGACGCAACTTTTGAATGAATGGCAAGCCGCGTTGACTGCGATCCTTGCCCCGTGGATTGTAGAGCAAATTGCGATCGACCAGTTCGAGTCCCTCAAGGACCTCAGCGACATACGGCCGCATCACGGCCACGATTTCGGCGTTTGGGTATTGATCGCGGATAGCACGCAGCGTTGGAGTCGCCATGACGGCGTCTCCAATCCAGTTCGGCATGTATACGGCGATCTTCATGATGTTTGTCGTTTGAGCTTAACCGGCCTTCCGGATTTCTTGTTGTTCAACCTCGTCGATCGGCGTCGCCAAGCTGAACGGAATCGACTGCGGAGTTAACTCGCCACGTAACGCCTTCAGGATGTCCGTGGTCGAAACGCCGGGGATCTCGCCCAAGGCTTTGACTTTGCCGCCGTACGCTTCGACCAACTCGCGGCCAACGATCTCGTCTTCCGAGTAAGTGCCGCCTTTGACCAACAGGTCCGGCTTCAATCCCTCGATGACAGCGTGAGGCGTCGATTCTTCGAAGATGGTCACGTAGTCAACGGCTTCCAGTGCGGCCAACATGCGGGCACGCAACTCTTGAGCGAACACGGGGCGATCGTCACCCTTGCCCAAAGTTCGAACGCT
Organism: Planctomycetaceae bacterium; assembly: GCA_002722955.1. Taxonomy (GTDB): domain Bacteria; phylum Planctomycetota; class Planctomycetia; order Planctomycetales; family Planctomycetaceae. The sequence goes on from PBMZ01000038.1 coordinate 3,027, forward strand.
GCTATCGCTGTTCATGGCGACGACCAAACAGTCACCTTCGCGAGCCGCTTGTTCCAAGTACGTCACATGTCCAACGTGCAAAACATCGAAGCAGCCGTTTGTCATGACGATGCGTTGACCAAGTCCGCGACGCGCCTCGATCTGTCGGCTGAGTTGTTCCAGGTTGCCAACCTTTTGATCCGTTCCACGCGATCCATGAAGCAGATCGGCAATCATTTGTTGTCGAGTTATGTTCACAACGCCGATTTGTTCGACTTCTAAACCGCCAGCGATGTTCGCAAGACGAGCCAAATCACCCCATTCGATGGCAGCAGCCATGCCAACACCAATGGTGGCCAGCACCATGTCACCAGCACCGGTGATATCGTAGACCTCTCGCTTTCGCGTCGGGAACAGTTCTTGCCCGCCGTCACTTGTCACGACAGCGATGCCATCGCTATCCAATGTGACAAACACGCAGTCCAAGTCGAACTTCTTGGCAAGTTGTCCGCCGGCATCAAATGCATCGGAGGTTGAATTGATGTCGTGGCCTGTGGCAAGTTTCGTTTCCAAGCGATTCGGGGTGATCGCCGAGACGCCACGATAAGATTCGTAATCCGCTGAGGCACCAGGATCGACGATGACTGGGATTCCGTGTTGCTTGGCGATTTGGATCGTGCGGCTGAGAACTTCTGGCGTGCAAACCCCTTTGGAGTAATCAGAAATTAGCACGGCAGAGTAATCGGTAATCGAATCTTCGATCTTTTTGCAGAGCGCCGACGCCATCGGCGGCGATAAGAGTTCGCGAGACTCTCGGTCGACTCGCAACATTTGATGTGGATGCCGATTCTGAGCGCGCCCAATCAGGCGTTCTTTCACTGTCGTTGGACGTTCTTCGTCGACAAGCAAGCAATCGCAGTCAACTTCAACACTCTCGAGCGATTCGCGAAGCACATTGCCATCGTGATCTGAACCAATCACGCCGGCCATTGCGACGTTGACTTCGAGACCTCGTAGCATGTTGGCGACGTTGGCAGCACCGCCGAGACGCGTTTCCTGATGATCTTCGCTGAGTAAGATTACCGGCGCTTCTTGACTGATCCGAGACGCATTGCCCCAGACGTAACGATCTAAGATGACATCGCCAACAACCAGAATCTTGGGGTGGCCCAATTGCTGGATGAGGTCGATCAATTGATAAGACATGCTCGTGCAATCCGTTGCTTGGGAGCGTTTAATGGTTTCTTCGTAGCCAGACTCTCCGAGTCGGGCAAAACGAGGCCCGACTCAGAGAGTCTGGCTACGTTGACCGCTAACTGCTAAAAACTAATCGCTAACCGCTTTCAACGTCAATCCCGATCGTAAAGCCAGACGTCAATTGATGTTCCGGCGGCAAAACCCTCGGAATCTGCCGGCACGACAACGAAGCCATCGGCTCGCGTGGTTGACGACAAAATCGAGGCACCACTGAGCGAAATTGGGTGAACACCATCTTCGCTGATACTGACTCGGCAGTAGTCAACTCGACCGATGGCTGATGCAATCTTTCCGCTTAACGTCAACTGCTGCTTGGGATATGGCCATGACAGACTGCGGCCGCCCAATCCGCGGATGGCTCGCCCGGTGAAGAAGTCGTATGCGCAAAGGCACGAGACGGGGTTTCCTGGGAGCAGGAAGATGATTGAATCCGCGATCTTGCCCATGCCAGTGGGACTTGAGGGACGCATGGCAACGCCGTGGATGGCCAATTCGCCGTGCTCGGCCACGATGCTTGGAGCATGGTCCTCGGCGCCGACGCTGGAACCGCCCGAAACGATGATCACGTCGGCTCCGTCATCGGTCATCGCCGAGTGAATGGCATCTCGATCATCGTTGAGGCCGCGAATTGACTCGACGATTCCGCCGTCGCGTTGGGTTAAGGATCGCAGGACATACGAATTCGACTCGAAGATTTCAAACTCGCCGCGCGGCTGACCGGGCTCGATCAATTCGTTACCGGTGATCAAAAGACGAATTCGTGGGCAACGGATCACTGGGACTTCGGCCACGCCGATCGAGGCCATCAGCCCGACATCTTGCGCACGCAGCCTTCGTCCGGAACGCAGTAGTGTTGTTCCCTGTTTGACGTCTTCTCCGCGCTTACCGATGTGCTTTTGTGGCGGAAAGGCCGACGTGATCTCGACCGTGTCACCAGAACTGCTTGCGTATTCGGCAGGGACAACGGCATTCGCTCCGGCAGGCACGGGGGCTCCGGTCATGATGCGAACGGTCGTGCCAACCTCAACAGTGCCATCAAATGCCGCTCCCGGCATCGACTCGCCGATTAAACGAAAAGGAAGTCGATTGTAGTCGGAAGCGCCAACAGTCTCCTCGCCGCGAACTGCATAACCATCCATGGCGGCTCGATCGAACGACGGAACATCAATCGACGCGACGATGTCATCTAGCAAAACGCGACCGGCGGACTGTGCTAAGAGGACTGATTCCGATGCCAGCGGTGACAGACATCCGTCGATCCAGTCGACAACTTCCTCGACAGGCGTCCGCTTCGAAAAGCCCCGCATTCGAACATCTTGGCTTGTCATTATTCTCGACGTTTCTCTTAGCCAAGGACCGCTTTGTTCAGGGTTGGCATCAACTCGTTGGCGAACAATTCCATGCTGCGAATCCAGGACGCCTTGTCATCCCAATCGTAGCTCATCAAGACGAGCGTTCCGAATGTGCCGGTTTCCTCGACCAGCAAAAGTAGTCTTCGCAGCACTTCGTCAACGTCGCCCGCGATGATTTGCTCGGACATTAGAAAGTCCAAATTACATTCCGAGTCGGGCATGTCCAAATCGCGTTTGTAGATTTGGCGACCGAGCCCCTTGTCGAACAGGCCGCCGATGTATTCGTAGTTTTGTCCCAAGGAGTTTGTCCGCGCTCGCTCGACTGCTTCCTCGGTTGTGTCTGCCAAGAAAATCGATCGCGCGACCTTAAAGTCCGAGCGGTTCGGTGTTCGCCCGGCCTCTTCGGCCGCAGCCGCATACGTATTCCACTGATCGGCAACAACATTGCCGGTGACTAAGCAATGCGCGAACGGCTGGTAACCTCGCTGTCCTGCGATCTTCATGCTGAAAGAATTCCGGCTCATACCGGGCATCGAAATTGGCGGGTGCGGCTGCTGATACGGACGGTGAATGAAGCCGATGAGACATTCTTCGTCGACATTGTCCTTCAGTTGGAATTGCCAAAACTCCCCATTGTGCTCATACGGCGGATCGTGTGACCACAGATCGAGAATCACGTCGATCGCCTCCAAGGCCATCTTGCCGCCCGCTTTGGGTTCGACACCGTACAGTTCCTGATCCGCTGTGACGCTGCCGTTGCCGAAGCAAAGATTCAAGCGGCCCTTGGACATGTGATCCAACATGGCCATGCGGCCGGCGACCATGGCAGGATGATGTTGATTCAAGCAAACCGGAGCCAGCCCCATGCGAATCTTCTCGGTTTCGCCCAAAGCGCGGGCGATGAATACCTCGGGCATCACGATGGTTTCGTATTTCATCGTGTGGTGTTCGCCGATCCAAAATTCGCTGAACCCGAGCTGCTCGGCCAGCACGATGAGTTCGAGATCCTCGTCGTATCCTTGTGCCAACGGTTTGTCGGGTGCGTGAAACGGCATGATGAACATGCCGTAATCGATCTTGTCGATAGATTGAGCCATTAGAATTCCTTCAAGGGTTGCTGTCAATCAGATGCTTGTTAGTTTGGCAACGCATTCCGCTCAAAGCAAGTTTTGGGAATCCCTTGTCTGCAAGATTTGGCAGCATTTGGATGGTCAAGGCATCTCTAATTTCAGATAATGTTTGTCAGCCTGCTCGAAGGTCGCGATCGAGTAGCCTTGTGTCTACACGGCAAGTCGCTTACATCATTCAGCGTCGTTCAAACATCAGAAGAATCATGCAGTTCCGTGTCACCCTGATCTTACTCGCCGCGTGTTCGTGCCAATCAGTCATGGCCAATGAGCCCGAACTTTGGTCTTTGCGCGCACCCAAACGACATACCCCTCCATCAACGGCGACGTTAGCTCATTCCAAACGAGTCAAGAACGAGATTGATCAGTTTGTTTTGCATGGGTTGCAGGAAGCAAAGCTTGAACCCGCGCCGCAAGCGAGCCGCTTGACCTTGGTGCGACGTGCTTATTTTGACCTGATTGGATTACCGCCCTCGCCGCAACAAGTCGACGCATTTTTGAATGACAAGTCGTCAAACGCATGGCAAAAGTTGATCGACTCACTTCTGAATTCGAAACACTATGGAGAACGCTGGGGGCGACACTGGCTGGATGTTGCGCGATATGCCGACAGCGGCGGCTACGAAACCGACATCTATTTTCGCAACGCTTGGCGCTATCGGGACTATGTCGTTAAGAGCTTCAATGATGACAAGCCGTACAATATCTTTGTGCAAGAGCAAATCGCTGGAGACGAGCTTTGGCCGGACAACCTGGATTTGGACCCGCGGCGAGTCTACATCGTGCCAAAGGAGAAGCTCCGCCACTTCGAGGCTCGGGTCGCGACGGGGTTTTACGCGTTAGGGCCACGTGTTCACGAATCCGCGTTGGACGCGAAACGCTTGTCCTATGAAACGATGACCGATTGGGCTGACACGACGGCGTCGGCGTTCATGGGATTGACGCTAGGATGTGCTCGCTGCCACGAACATAAGTTCGACCCGTTCACCCAAGAGGATTACTTTGCACTGCATGCGATCTTTGCCAGTGCGAAAGAGCTTGAAGTTCCGATGTGGAATTCGATGGGCGAGGCCGATTGGCGTCAGGCTTATCCACGCGTGTTAGCGGTTCAAGAAGCTCGCAAAGAGTATCAGTTGTTCGCCGCAAAAACTGCCGGGCGGAAGTTGACGCCTGAGGAAGAGAAGCACAAGCAACAATTGCTGGCCAACATCGGCCAAGCCGTGTTGAAATTGCCGGAAAGAACTGGCGGACCCACTGGCACGATTCCCTACGACGGATTGATGCACATTCCGACGGTCAGCGTGTTGGGTCGCAGCCACCCTTCGCAAATCAAACCCATCCATCTTCTCAACCGCGGTGAGTTGCACAAGCCGGGACAGCGTGTTGAAGCGGCGTTGCCTGTTTCCCTTGCCAAGGCAACTGGTACGTCGGCCAAACTGACTGATCCGTTCGAGGCTCGGAAGCAACTGGCTTTGTGGCTGACTCGCAAAGATCATCCGCTGACGGCGCGCGTTATGGTCAATCGGATTTGGCACTGGCATTTCGGCCGCGGGATTGTGGAGACGCCGAACGACTTTGGCAACATGGGGCAGTCGCCGTCGCATCCTGTGTTGCTCGACTGGCTGGCCATTCGATTTGTCGAGGATGGTTGGAGCGTTAAGAAGTTGCATCGGTTGATAATGGCATCTTCCGTTTATCGCCAGAGCAGCCAGTTTGGCTCGCCGCGACACCTTGCCGAGGATCCCGACAACCGATTGCTATGGCGTATGAATCGTCGGCGTTTGGAAGCTGAAGCGTTGTGGGATTCTGTGCATTCGGTTTCTGGAACGATCAATCTTGAGATGGGTGGTCCGCCGGTTGTGCCGCCGCTGGCTGAAGACGAAATTGCCTCGCTCAGGCAGAAATGGCATTGGGTGGTTTCCGCTGATCCCAAACAGCACACTCGGCGTGGTCTTTACATCTTAGTGCGACGCAATTTCAAGTTCCCTATGTTCGAAGTCTTCGACACTCCTGTCACCGCAGTCAGTTGTCCCGTGCGAGATGTGACGACCGTGGCGCCGCAGGCTTTGTGGGGCTTGAACAGCAAGTCGGTGTTCGGCCAATCCATGCATTTTGCTGGGCGAGTGTTTAAGGAAGCGGGCAAGGATCAGAAGAAGCAAGTCGAGCAGGCGTGGCGTCTGGCTTTAGGCCGCCCGCCGACCGCGGCTGAAAGCGCGCGAGCCTTACGTGTTCTTCGCCAGTTGGAAGAGAGCTCTGCTGCGTTGAACGAGGCGCCGTCAAGTCTCAGCTCCATTGACGCGTCTCAAGCACAGGCGATGTCGAAACTTTGTTTGTTGTTGTTCAACTTATCCGAATTCGCGTTTATCGATTGAGACTCGAATGCAACCTTTTTCCTCACGACGTGACTTTTTGTTTAACGGCGGTTTGGGCTTTGGCGCCTTGGCATTGGGCGACTTGCTGAACCGTCAGGCTGATGCCAGTGAGACGGCAAAACCGCTGGCGGCGCGACCAAGTCACGTTGTTGGAACGGCGAAAAACGTCATCTTTCTGTTCATGCAAGGCGGACCGAGCCACCTTGAAACGTTTGATGAAAAGCCGATGCTGCGCAAGTACGACGGCCAATTGCTGCCCGAAAGTTTGCGGGACTTCGACTTGGCTCAAATCAACACCGCCGACGCCCAGGTGATGGCGCCGCAGTTTGCCTTCAATAAACATGGCCAGAGTGGTGTTGAGATCTCCGACATGTTTCCTTACCTGAGCAAGCATGCGGACAAGCTGGCAATTATCCGGTCCATGCATCACGAGTTGTTCATTCATGGCTCGGCGATGATCATGGTGCACTCGGGCACAAGCTTGCTGGGACATCCCAGTATTGGTGCCTGGGTCTCTTATGGTTTGGGGTGCGAAAGCGATAACTTGCCAGCGTACATCGCCATGACCGACAGCATCTTCCGCAACGGGGCATCGATGTATACGTCGGGTTTTTTACCCGCCATCTATCAAGGCACGGACATGCATGCTGAAGGCGTGCCGATTCAAAACCTCAAGCGAAACGCCAATCTATCGCAGTCCGATCAGCGGTTCTTGCTGGATCAACTTCGAGAAATGAACGAGCTACACTTGAAGACGCGGCCTGGCGACAGCCGTCTTAACGCACGCATCGCCAACTATGAACTTGCCTATCGAATGCAATCGGCTGCACCGGAATTGATCGATCTTTCGAAGGAAACCCAAGCGACGCACGATCTCTACGGAATTGGCAACGGCGCCGCTGACCGCTTTGGCAAGATGTGCTTAATGGCTCGCCGTATGGTCGAGCGAGGCGTGCGTTATGTCCAATTGATTTCCGGCGGCTGGGACGCACACGGAGATTGCAAAGGCAACCATCAGAGCCAAGCCAGCAAGACCGATCAGCCCATTGCTGGACTGATCGCCGACTTGGAACAGCGCGGGCTCTTGGAAAGCACGCTGCTGGTTTGGGTGGGAGAGTTCGGACGCACACCAATCCGTCAGGGCTCGAATGGCCGCGACCATCACCCATATGGTTTCAGTTCATGGATGGCTGGCGGCGGCATCGTCGGTGGCAAGACCATCGGCGCCACCGACGACTTTGGATTCGCAGCCATTGAGGACAAGGTGCATGTCAACGACCTACACGCCACGATGCTGGGCCTTTTGGGTATCGATCACGAGGAGTTGACCTACCACTTCGAAGGCCGCGACCGCCGGCTGACTGATGTCGGTGGCGAGAACAATTTGGCCGCGCGATTGGTTCGCGCATGAGTAGTCGGTAATGCGTCGTCGTTTACGCGATCATCCCATCAACAACACGAGCATCGGTCACAACTGAATCCGTTAATGTCTCTGGTCGGCCGTTTCGCATGTAGGTCAGCTTGTCGTGATCAAAACCCAGTTGATGCAGAACGGTTGCGTGTAGGTCGGCAACGCTGACTCGATCCTCGACCGATCGATAGCCGACTTCGTCAGTGGCACCGTGAACATGGCCGGCTTTGAAGCCTCCACCAGCGACGATCATGCTGAAAGCATTCCGGTTGTGATCACGGCCCGCGCCATTTTGAGACACGGGCAGACGACCGAACTCGCCTGTCCAAATCACGATGGTGGATTCTAGTAAGCCGCGTTGTTTCAGGTCCTTGATCAATGCCGCAGAGCCTTGGTCGCAACGGCCGCAGATTTGCTCGTTCTGCGTTTTGACATTACTGTGAGAATCCCATGGTTGGCTCTGTGGTTTCAGGGGTGGAAGAATCTGGACGAACCGCACACCGGACTCGATCAAACGTCGAGCCAACAAGCACCTCATGCCGTATGCCGCGGTGATGTCCTTGTCCAGTCCGTACATTTTCTTAGTGGCTTCGGTCTCGCCCGAAACGTCCAATGTTTCAGCGGCTGCCAACTGCATCCGCGCGGCCAACTCGTAGTTCTGGATTCGAGCCTCCAAGGCGGACTCGTAGCGATACTTTTCTTGATGCTTTCGATTTAACTTCGCAAGCAGGTCCAAGTTGTCTTTCTGGACGTCAGCGGGGATGTGTCGTGAGGGGTTCAGGTTCAAGACGGGAGTCCCGCGTGTGCTGACCTCAGTGCCTCGATACAGGGCGGGCATGAAACCGTTTTGCCACAACAACGTACCGCTTGTGTTGTAACCGTCGGGGTCTCGCAGAACGATGTAAGCCGGAAGATTTTGATTCTCGGTTCCCAAAGCGTAACTGATCCAAGAGCCCAGAGCCGGGCGACCTTGGAAGATCTTGCCCGTGTTCATCGAGACCAACGACTCAGTGTGATTGTTGTGATAATTCCACGCCGAGCGGATCAAGCAGAAGTCATCCGCAACCGAGCCCAAATGTGGCAAGATTTCCGCCATCTCGGTGCCACATCGACCGTATCGACGAAACTTCAGCGGAGTCGCCAGCAGCCGATTGCCCTCACTGCCGGGCTGAAACATCTCGACTTTTTCGACGTGAATTTTACCGTTGAACTTGGTCAGTTCAGGCTTTGGATCAAACAAGTCCATCTGCCCTGGACCACCGTTTTGCATCATGAAGATGACATTCTTGGCGGGGGCGGGAAACTGGCTTGGCTGGGGTGAGAATGGCGAGGCAGCGGCTTGAGCTGCCGTCTGGTCAATTGTCGAAAGGGCCAAAGCACCAAAACCAAGAGCACTGGTGCGTAACATGTCTCGACGTGTCGTCATCGTCATGTTTCCTTCGTTGGTTGAGGGACGCAGACAACGATCGCGATAGTTTCCGCTCCATCTCACTGAGTCCCTTGACGTTACAAACGTACCATCCGACAATTAATGTTCGCTTTCTCAGCGAGCCACTGAATTATCGCCACCGTTTTAACGGACGCACTGTTCTGATGCAGCACAAATTCTATCGATTTTCGGCAAGAATTGCTTGCCTTCAACTTTCGCTCGTCGCATTCGTTGTGTTGACGGTAAGTGGTTGTGGCATTCAAACCTACGAATCGCGGCTTGGCGAAACCGTCAAGTATTTCGAGTTCCGCGAAAAGGTCGACTCGGCACTTGTCCCCGAAGCCAACAAGTGGAATGAGTTCGGAATCCAATTCCGACCGCCCCAAGAATTCCAGATGATGCCCGCTCCGCCGCCGCGGGAAACAGATGATGATGGGAATCCGATTGGTCCCGTGCCTCGCGATGACCGACAACCCAACTTCTTCCGTACTCGCGTTGTGCTGCCCGGTTTGCTTGGTGGCTGGCGAGGCGTCCTGCCTGTTGATGGGAATCCCAACCCGAACGCTCCGTGTTACATCTATATCATGGGCAATTATCAGTTGTGGCTGGATAACGAGAAAGATAACAGCATCGACCCGATGGCGATTTTCCAAGACTTCGTCGATGCCACTGCAACGGAGCTGGGAGCCAGAATGCCGGAAGCCGATGACTCCGGATGGCAAGATGTTCGAATTCCGCCCGGCATCAGCTACATGGTCAAGAAGAACTTTCAGACGATCACCTACCAAGGTCGAGCCAACGGTCGCGACGCCGAGATTCGCGTGCTCTTCCATGAACCACCCGAAAGTGACATTCGCGTCATCGTGATGTTCGTCGTGCCGGCGGGACTGGATCGCCCCGGCAAGCTTGACGAGGCTCTCGATTACGCTTTGCAAACGATGGTGATTTCGCCCAACAAGCCAACCAATCGCGGTGGTGCGTCTGCTGGTGGTTTCTAGGGTCTTTTCCTCATCACAATTGGGAATAGCGATTGATGAGTGTTGATCTCTGATTTCAGAAGGCCAGAATTCGTCATCTTCCTTCACTTCGAAAATCAAAAATCACCTATCATCAATCGCTATTCAATTCCCATGGAACGCGATGGGTTGGCGACAAAACATGAGTAGCTCGACCGCCCCATCATCGCCTCTTGATCAAAGCCGCTCTTTGCGTCGAGACCTCGGGCTGGGTATGGGCATCGCTTTAGTCGTCGGCAACGTGATCGGTTCCGGCATCTTTGCCAAGCCTGGTGGTATTGCCGCAGACGCTGGCGATTTCACGATGATCATCTCCGCATGGGTGGTCGGCGGTGTCGTCTGTCTACTTGGGGCGCTGTGTTACGCCGAGCTTTCCGCGATGATGCCGCAAGCTGGCGGGCTGTATGTCTACATCCGCGAAGCGTATGGGCGACCGCTGGCTTTTCTGTTTGGCTGGTGTGACTTTTTGTTCTCGCGGCCAGCGTCGATCGGGGCCTTGTCGGTCTTCTTTGTGACTTTGCTGAATGACTTACGGGGGGCTGAACCGCTTGTCGTGCGAGACATTTTCTTGGCCTGTGTACTCATCGCGTCGATGGCGACGGTCAATATCCTTGGCGTCGTTTGGGGTGGCCGAGTTCAAGCGGGGACAACATTAATCAAAGCGGGTTTTCTTGGCCTGATGGCATTGATACCGTTTCTCTTAGCCTTGAAGTTCGACGTCATCTCCGGAGCCAACTATTCCAGTAGCATCGCCGTCGAAGAGTTGCGGACATCCAGTGATGAGGGAGTTGCCAGCTGGGGGACTCGATTCGCCGCCGCGATGTTGGCCGTGATGTGGGCTTACAATGGCTGGCATGGAATCACACCGGTAGCCGAAGAGGTCAAGAACCCGCAGCGAAACATTCCGATCTCGTTGTTCGGCGGAATCGGCATTTTGATACTGCTGTACGTGGGTGCGAATTTGGCGTATCACGGATCGTTGACGATGGAGCAAATGGCGGCGGCTGATACCAGTGTGCCTCACAGTATGATGAATGCCGTGTTCGGCGAGGTTGGGCCGAAGTACGCTGATCACGCCAAAGTCGCGATGTCGCTGGTCATCATGTGCAGCGTGTTTGGAGCGGTGAACAGCAATCTGTTGAATGGCCCACGCGTGTCGTTCGCCATGGGGCGAGATGGCGTTTTCTTTCGCAAGATGGGTCATGTGCACGCCAAGTTTCAAACGCCGAGCGTCGCCATCGCCGTGCAAGCTTGCATGGCCGTGCTATTAGTTATCAGCTCGGCAATCGTCATCCGAACAGTTGAAAGCCTGAAGGATCGCGATGTCTTCGGCATGTTGACCGATTACATCGTCTTTTCCTCCAGCATCTTTTACATGCTGGCAGTTGCATCCGTTGTCGTGTTGAGGTTTAAACGCCCTGATCTTGAGCGGCCTTACCGGATGCTGGGATATCCGGTTGTCCCGATCATTTACTTGGCGTTTTACGCATGGTTCATGGTCTACGTCTTCCTGGACAAATCCTTCGAGTCCGTCGTCGGCATCGTTCTGATTCTACTTGGGCTACCGCTTTATCTCTCCCTTTGGTCTGGTAACCGACAAGAAGCCGACTAGCGGTGCCGCAACTCGCTTAGGCGAAGATTTCACTTACGACACGTCCATGGACGTCGGTGAGCCGGAAGTCTCGACCCGCGTGCCGGAATGTAAGCCGCTCGTGATTGATGCCAAGAAGATGCAATATCGTCGCATGCAAATCATGGGTGTGAACGGCATCTTCCGCAGTAAGAATTCCATGTTCGTCAGACTTGCCATGCACGATACCACCTTTGATGCCGCCGCCGGCCATCCATGATGAAAAGCACAAGTTGTGGTGCTCTCGGCCTGGGTGAGTTGCATTGGCGTTAAATGGCGTGCGGCCGAACTCGGTGGTCCAAACGACCAATGTTCTGTTGAGCATGCCTCGTTGTTTCAGGTCCGTCAGCAAACCGGCAATCGGTTGATCGATCGCTTTGGCCAATCTTCCATGGTCGCCCATGTTGCCGTGAGAATCCCAGTTGCCGCTCGAGCCGACATCGATCAACTCAAGGAATCTTACACCTCTTTCCGCCAGTCGCCTTGCTACAAGGCATTGCCATCCAAAGCTGCTTGTCGCGCCGCGCTGCAGACCATAGAGCTTTAGCGTTGCTTCGGTTTCCTTCGAAAGATCGAACGCGTCCGGAGCTTCACGTTGCATGCCGAATGCGGTTTCGAACGATCGAATTCGGGCGTCCAGAGACTGATCGGCGGCTCGTTTTTTGAGGTGTGCGCGATTCAAACGTCCGAGCAGTTCCAATTCCATCTTCTGTAAGTCCTGGCTTGCAACGCGCGGCCTTAGGTTTGGCAACGGCTCTTTCCCTGGCACCACATGAGTGCCCTGATGGCAAGCAGGAAGGAAGTCACTTCCCCACGTTTGTGCTCCCGCGTAGGGAGCTGCTGGCGCCAGCACCATGAACGACGGCAAGTTTTGGTTCTCCGTCCCCAACCCATAACTGACCCACGAGCCAGCGCTGGGGCGAGCAAACTGAGCAGAACCTGTATGAGCGGCCAAGGTCGCTTTATCGTGGCCATCACTTTCGCAGTGCATCGCATTCAGAATGCATACGTCGTCGATCACCGAACCAAAGTTGGGAAACAGATCGCTGACCCAAGTACCGCTTTCGCCATACTGTTTGAATGGCCAACGCGGCTTGATCAAGTACCGCTTGAATTGTCCCGACTTATTCAGCCAACGCGTCGCCGTCACCGACTTGCCATGATCGGCCGTCAATTGTGGAGGATGATTGAACGTATCGATGTGAGACGTGCCGCCAGTGGAAAAGATGAAAATGACGCGATCGGCTTTGGCTGAGAAGTGTCCTCGGCTCGCCGCCAACGGATCGTTGCCAGCAGCCTGCGCATCATTCCACAAACCGGCTAGTGCCAAGGCACCAAAGCCGCCAGATGCTCGGTGTAGGAATTCTCGTCGAGATGTTGAATTCATGATCACTCCCACGTTTAACGGCAATCCGAAGGCGTCTGCGTTTCATCGGCACTGTCGCCTTCGGCTTGCCGCTGAACGAATTACTCCAAATACAAAAACGCATTACTCGTCAACAAAACGCGAGCTAACGCAGCCCAGGCCTGCTGCTCGCTGTTCGGACCGTTAAGCTTCTCACGATAGGCCGATACAAAGGCGACGGTGTCTTGAAACTCCGAGTGCTCTGGCACACGGCCATGTGCCGATTCGAATGCATAACGCGTTCGAGCAACATCGTCGTTCGAGGACTCCATGATTTGCTGAGCGAACAATTCCGCCTGTTTGTGGATAAAGGGCGAGTTCATCAAGAACAACGCTTGAGTGGGTGTCGTGGTGGGTTGTCGAGTGGCCACGCTTTGATTTGGGTCAGCGGCATCAAACAAGGCGAGATAAGGATGCCGCCGATTTCGCTGAACCATCAAGTACACACTGCGGTGACTCGAACCATAAACCGCATGAAAAGGCTGATGGATTGTGAAACCCCACGAATTGACATTGGGAAATGGATGCGGTTTCGGTTCCGATCGGTCCAGCCCACCGCTAACGAATAACATCGCGTCACGAATCGACTCAGCATCAAGCGGCCGACGTGCGTATCTCCACAACCAACGGTTGCCCGGATCAGCTTGCAAGTTTTTCGAGTTATCGTCGCTGGATAATTGGTAAGTCCTCGAAAGCATGATCTTGCGATGAAGGGCTTTCACCGACCATCCCGAAGCCATGAACTCAGTTGCCAACCAATCGAGTAAACCCGGATGACTTGGTCGTTCACCGCGCGATCCAAAATCGCTGGGAGTCGTGACCAGTCCCTGACCGAAATGCCATTGCCAGACCCGGTTCACGAACACTCGAGCGGTCAACGGATTTGTCTTCCGCGTTAACCAGTCGGCAAGCTGCAATCGACCACTGCCTTGATCGGCGGCGACAGCATCGCCACCGAGCACTTGCAAGAAACGCCTCGGCACTTCATCACCCAATCTCTCAGGTTCGCCGCGTTGTTGAATGTGAGCGTCTACGATTGTTCCCTCGGTCACACCGTAGGCAACTTCATAGGGTGGCACGGCTGCTCGAGCGACGCGGGCTTCATTCAATTTCTTGATCTTGGCATCCAGTTCTTTGGAGCCACCGTCGTCAGACCGTGGTTTCTTTTCAACCACAGTCCCGAACGCTCCAAACGGTTCCTCTTGAAAGCCGATGTTGTCAAGGTCGCGTGCACACGCCGGAGCGCCGGCATGTCCGAAGCCGTCGCAAATGAAAACGTCGGCGATACCATCCCAATTCGGTGTGAGTCCCTTGTCCTTGAAAGTCGTCAGATCGTCGGTTGTGCCAACGAAGCCCGAATACGTTTTCGTATCGGGGTCAAGCGTCACGTGCAGCGTATACCAAGTACCTGGCTTGACCGGGCGGACAACTTCCCATTTGGCCCCGTTGTTCATTGCGAACTCGGTCGAGGTCACGCTGCACTGCAAGGCCATTGATTGAATCACGCCACGGCCCAGATAAAACCGATAGGCTCCCTTTTGTGTCGATCCGGAAACCGTGCGAAAGTCGAGCGTGAAATGCATTTTGCCGCCGGGCTTGGCTCGCAGCGGTACAGGGAAGACATAGCGGATTCCATCGGTCGGCGCACCGCTGCCAAGACGGACGCCGCGAGTTCCCTTCGGGTGAATGTGTTCGTAAGGGCTTTGTGCATCGGCGCGAACTTCGATTGGCCCAGCGTGAACCCACGGTTTGCCAGGCGGCTTGCCGATCGTTTGAGATTCCAACGCCAAGTCCACACCGCCAGCAAACCAATTCGGATCAAGCCGGTCTCGCTTCTGTTTCAGCCCGGCGATGTCGGCATCGATCTTGGCAAGCTCATCGGCTTTTGCCTTGTCCAGTTGCTTAGCAATTTGCGGCGGCACTAGTGCCGGAAAGTGAGCGGGCCGCTTGTGTTCCTCGCCCCCCGGGAACGCCCACTTCGTACTCTGAAGAATTCCATACAAGCCGTAATAGTCCGCAGCCGAAACCGGGTCGTACTTGTGATCATGGCATCGAGCACATCCCAGCGACAGACCAAGCAACGAGCGCCCCACCGAATCAATCACATCGGCGAAATCAAGGTGTTGATAATCGGGCGAGGGTTTGTAGCCGTACCGCTTTCCAATGGCCAGGAAACCCGTGGCGGTTACCAAGCGAGCGTACTCGTCTTGAAGCTGGCCCTTTGCGAGTTCAGCGTTCCCAGCAGACTTCTCTCGAATCAAGTTTGTTGCAAGGATATCTCCGGCAATCTGTTCACGAATAAATTGATCAAACGGCTGATCGGCATTGAAAGCATCGATCACCCAATCACGATACTTCACAGCTTCGCGCACCGGATAATCGGCTCCATCACCGGCCGTGTCGGCG
>PBMZ01000039.1 GCA_002722955.1 Planctomycetaceae bacterium
GAAAAGCAGTGGTACCCCGCCGTGTTTCACGCGGCGTGGTTGCAGAAACTCACTCATTCCGATGCATCACTGCACGATGACCAGCAGGAAGCTCACCGTCAGCTGCAGGCAGCCCACAACGGCCAGAGTCCCCCACTGCCGGCAGTCGTCAAAGAGATGCTGAAACTGCCGCGCAGTTCCGACCCGCCAGCAGAGGCAAACAACTGAAACCGGCATTTCGGCCAGGGAACCGCCAAGTTTTCTGGCGAATCTTTCCCCCCATGTACGGGAAACCGCTACTGTCAGGAATTCTGAGACGGCGCATTGTAACGATTAAAGGGTTTTTGTCGCTCGGGGCTGTCAATTGCCGCTGCTTCCTGGCAGGTTTTCGCGAAGCTCAAGAGCATTCACCTGCTGACGCAATATCGAGACGAGCTGAAGAATGTCATTTTGGCTCCATGTTGTCCGCTCAGGGTGGTCATACGGGCCGGGGTATTTCAGCAATTGCTCGAACGAACCGACGGCCACTTGCATGTCGTCGAGGAGGCCAGTGGGCATTTCTGAAACTCCGTTGACCTTAGCTAGTCTTTCCTTCAAACGTGCCTTCGTCAGCGATAATTCCGCGATGTAGGCAAAGTGTTTGGGGCGAGGCACGATCTCGGCCATGTCTTCCTCAAACAAAATCTGCTCGTCAATCGTGCTGATAGCAGCGCTCACTTCGTCTGCATTTACATCGGGCGTCTTCTCATCGAGCCCAAGAATCACGTTTTGTGCGGATTCGAGTGGCGCGGTTTCAGTGCCTTCGACTTGCACTAAATACCAGGTGACGATGACTAAGCTGAGCGGAGGAATGAAATACAAAAGCTGCTTACTGAGTGCTCTGACAACCGACGCCGAATTTGATCGATCCCACCAAGAAAGTGTTTCGGTAGCGACCTCGGCCGTCCCCTTTTGCAGTCCGAGATTCAATCGGTTCTCTTGATGGCGCACCTTCCAGATGAAGCCGTCGTAGTAATAATGGAGAAACGTTGAGGTAAAACAAGCGGCAAGCAAGCAGCCGAGTAACCAGTCAGCGCCGCCCGCGAACACATTACTCCAAGCACCAATAATCCACTCGCCAGCCATCTCTGACAAACTAAACCCATACAACAGGCAAACGATCGTATATGCCGCCGCGATGGCCGCACCGCCACGGCTAAACAGTCGAGTGAATAGGCCACTTCGCGCGCGGTCTTGGCCGCTCGCTAGGCCTCGATTGTATTTCCAAACGATGGCTAAGTACTGCGTAACGTGTACCATACCGAGCGTCGCAAACCCCAACGCGAAGGTCCAACCGGGCAAGATGCCTTGAATCAGTGAATTTGGCGTGTACGTCAAATACATGATCCCAAATGTAATCAGCATCAGCCAAATCTTCGCGCGGCTGACAAAATGGCCTTGGCGAGAACACCAATTCAAATACAACAAGTAAGCAAAGGTGGCGACGAGCGCGACGATGAGTGCCGCGGTCTTGAGAAACGTATAAATGCCACCTGCAAACAACAAATAGAGCGGCAGCCCATGAGTGACTTTCAGTTTGTAAAGCACATCGGGAAACCAGCCGCCGGCGGCAATCATGATGAACACGAACCAAGTCGCACAAACCGTTAAGTCCATGCGTCCTGCAAGCTTCCGCGGAGCGGCATTGTGGCGGTCATAGATTCTCATGAACCCATAATGTTGCATCAAGAAATGCCAGGGGTCCCATAGCGTAAGTATGATCGACAGAAAGAACACGTTCTCGACGGGCTGTCCTTTGGAAATGACATGACCCACCAATGCCATGAACGCACAGAACGGTATCACGGGACCAAGAATGAGGCTCCAGCGAAATCGCTTCAGCAATTCGCGATCCCCATAAATCCGAATGAAAGTTGGCAAATGGTGTCCCACGTTAAAAACGATGAAGATCGCCAATAACGCCCGCGCCCCCAACGTTTGAAAAGTGATGATGGCCCAGATCAGCGCAAAGATCGGCGCTGCGATGATGAACATCGCGTCCGCATTTTGGCCAACAATCCAATTCTGTTCAGGGCGCTGCTCAGATGCAGACGCGGTGACCGAAGCCATACAGTCCAATCTCCGAGTTGCTCGGCAAGTCAATCACGATTTCAATCGATTCTACAGCGGTGTTTCCATGACTGGTAGTGCGAAGTTGCATCATCGCATCGACAGGTGCTACGGTTAAGTGAAGTTTTGCCAGCTAGAAGCACTACGAAGAAATCACAATTTGATATGGGTTATTACTTCCTCATTCTTGGATCAGCGATTTCTCTCTTCGCTCTGTGGTCCGCCTATCGTTCGCTTCGCCTAGTCATCGTCTCGCAAAAGGCCAACGGAGTCATCGTCGGATTCGACGAACGATTGCGGCACGTTGGCGATAAAAAGTACGTCTACTATCATCCCACGATCGAATTCGAGACCTTGGACGGCAATCCGTTTCAATTTACATACGGTGGCGGATCCAAGACCAAACGGCTCGCCGAAGGTGACCCGATCGAGGTTCTCTATGCCCCTGGCAATCCCTCGCAAGCCATAGTCAATTCGTTCATGGGTGTCTGGGTAGGTCCACTTGGCGCAATGATTCTTGGCGGCGGCTGTGTGTTTGCGGGGATTCAAACAATCTGGGGCGAGTGAAACGCCTTCCAACTTGCCCAGGCATTCGGCATTCCGCAATCGCGTTGTTTGAGTGTGCGCGGCGGGTCGTCTAAAATACTCTCATGAGTGACGAAGTTTGGTACAAAGATGGTCTGCAGTTTACTTGCACCCAATGCGGCAATTGTTGCACGGGGGCGCCGGGTGTCGTTTGGGTTGACGAAGCGGAAATCGAAGCCATCGCCGAGTTCTTAGGCAAGTCCATTGGCGAGGTTCAGTTGCATCATTGCCGGCTGACTCGAGGACGCACGACGCTGGCTGAGTATGCGAATGGAGATTGCATCTTCTTCGATACCGAATCTCGCCGATGTAAAATCTATCCAGCTCGCCCAAAGCAATGCCGCACTTGGCCGTTCTGGAATTCTAATCTCGAGTCCCCACGAAACTGGGCCGATATCCAAACCGATTGCCCAGGAGCCGGAAAAGGTGACTTCTTCAGCCTTGAGGAAATCCGGGAACGAGCCAATCTGATCGATCTTTAGAGACTCACCTTGTCCAATTCTCCGCCCAACAAAAAAGCTAAGAATGCCGTTTTTGCCGTGCTGGCATTACTGCTTGGAAGCGTCATCGCATTCGGGATTTGGACATCGATCAAACCTGCCAACAATTCGATTGAACGTGGCAAGGAATTGAATCAGCGAGCCTGGGATGTCACCTATGAAGAACGCGGCTTGCCCATTCCGGAAACGGGACCTCGAGACGGATACTGGGGCGAACGCATCGAAAAGAAGGCTCCGCATCCCGCTGTAAAGTGGACTGAGCCGACTGTGCAGTTGGCGGGAATCTTGAGTATCGACCAAAACGGTGTGCAGCGGTATTTGCCCGATGGAAAACCCGATTCTGAAGTCTTGGTCGTTGGCGGCAGCGTTGCGTTCGGAACTTACGCTTCGGGCCACGACACAACTTACTTCTGTCAACTCGGAGAGCTGTTAAGCAAGCAGGGACATCGTTGTCAGGTGTCCGTCTTTGCGGCAGGGGCCTGGAAGTCGATTCAAGACTTTACCGGTGTTCGATACTACACACTACAACATTCGAAACCGAACGTCGTTGTGTATCTGAATGGGTTGAACGATTTGACGAACGGCTCGAACGCACAAACGTTGTTCGGTGAGCCAACTCGAACCAAGGATGGCTCGCAGTGGACTTACCTCTATCACGAGCATGATTATCGGGAGCGGGTGGATCTGTACTTGAAGAATATGTCGGATGCCGCCGACTTCTCAAAGTCACAAAATCAAAAGATGCTCGTCGTTTTGCAGCCTGCGCTTTTCGAGCGGTCACAACTGACCGACGTTGAAAAGGAATTGCTAGAGGGTTCGTTGTTACCGCACAAATCCGTCGACGACTTGTTGCAAAGCTACGACGCCATGCGACAAGGATTGCAGAAGCTCGCCAAGGAAACGCACGTGCACTTCCTTGACGCGTCACGCATCTTCGAAATGGAAACGGCTACGACCTTCACCGACATCTGGCATTTTTCAGATGTCGGCCATCGGATTTTGGCTGAGACGATGTTGCCCGCGATCGACCAGATCTTGGACAACAAATGAGATCTCGCGAATCTGCGAACGAAACGTTCCACAGTTCAAAAACTGACACATCGGGATCGTAGCCAGAGTCTTGCTCAATTGGCGTCAAAATCGTGGCAGCAGTCATTGCATAAGAGGGAGCCATCGGTCGTTGGCAGCAGTGCGCCAACCGAGCCACAGTTTGCACACGTACCAACGTTGCTGTCCATCATCGCCTGCAACTCTTCGAGACTTTGCCGAATGGTGGGCAATTCTTGCTCGACCTTTTGCGCACAGTCCTGGCACAAGGCACCGTCCTGTGTTGGGATGAGTTGCGCAGTGTTACCACAACCGGCCACAACCGGCACAAGTTTCCCGCGGCGGAACTCCGGTGAATTCGTTCATGAGCCTGTCACTCAA
Source organism: Planctomycetaceae bacterium (assembly GCA_002722955.1). Classification (GTDB taxonomy): domain Bacteria; phylum Planctomycetota; class Planctomycetia; order Planctomycetales; family Planctomycetaceae. The sequence goes on from PBMZ01000039.1 coordinate 4,602, forward strand.
TCTCTAAATTGTGATGAAATCAACGTTCGTTTCACGAGATTCCCGATAGCTTCCAGCAACATTGGCAGCAACCGCGGCAATCAACCCGTGAGATGGTTGAGCGATCACCTCGAGCGGCATGTTGTCTTCGAGAATCTCGGATACAAACGTCATTATTCGAATTTGTCCATTGTGGACAAGATATGAGATCACGACACACCGGCAGGTGTAAGGCGAGCTCTTTTAAGGACTTCCGGCAGATTTCGGCTGTGGGGACACCCGATTGAGGGGTTTCCCTCCACTTCAAGTTAAACTCAGGATCTGACGGATCGAGCGGTGAATTTCAGCTTTGCTCGAAGCGGTTTGTGCTCCCTCAAGGCAGCGAATATGGCGCGCAACAAGAGGAAGTGGTTGATCTTTCGACGGCAGTTCGGGAATAATTTTCGAGACGATCGCAGCAACAAGTTGGTTGATGCCAGTGCCGTTGACGGCGGAGACTCGAATCGCGTTTTGCGGCACGTGGTCTTTCCATTGATCCGGTAAGTCGTCCTTGTTTGCGACGACAAGCGATTCTGGATAACTGCTCAACAATAGATCGTCATCGGCTGTTGGAGATTCGGAGACGTCAAGGACTAAGACTTGGCAATCAGCGGCCGTCAATCGGTCGCGAGCTAGCTCGATCCCCGTGGCTTCTAGTTCCGCGGCGGAATCTCGGATTCCGGCCGTGTCTGAAAAACAGACGGGCCAACCATCAAGAGCGGTTTCTGCACTGACGACATCCCGCGTTGTACCGGGTTCATCAAATACGATGGCGCGTTCGAACCCGACCAGTTGATTAATCAGGCTCGACTTGCCGACGTTGGGCCGACCGGCCAACACAATCTGCCAGGGTTGGGTCAGGTGACGAGCAAACTTGACCCATTTCAAAGTCTCAGCGATTTCAGCGTGCAACTTATCGGTATCTTCGACATCGAGCAACCGTTTTATCGCCGGCTCAAAAGTCGTCTTTTGCCGAATCAAGTAACCCGCTGTTCGGCGCGTTGTGGCTTTGGTAATGGCCTCGGCCATCTCGACTTCAAACGCTCCGCCCTGTTCTCCCAAAGCTTCTTGCCACGAGACAATTTGGCAACCTGCCGACTCCAAATCGCTCAGAATCCGACTCACGGCTGCATCGCCACCGTGGCAGTGAATCTCGAGCCAATTCGTGTCAACGCGACAAACAACGATGTCTTCGGTGTCCCAAGTTCCAAAACAAGTGCGATTGATCTCCTGCTCGCCAATCTTTCGACCATTCGCGGCCTTGAACAGACGAGCGTCGCAATTGCCGTCAACGATTGCACAATCACCAATGAGCGCAATCGTCGCCACGGCACCTCGACCTGCTGGAGTCAAGACGCAGGCTTTTCCACTGGAGACAGGATTTGTCGGTATCGTTGTTGGAATATCTGGTTGCCTTGTTGGATGAATAGATCGGGCTCTAAACTGTAATCAATAATTGCGCCATCCGCATTCGTTGAAGATGCGTTCGCGTAGCAATTTCTATTCACCGGAACAGACTTCTATATCCCGCTTCGGAGAACGACAATGAGTCCTTGGCGATCACGTATCTTCACCGTGTTGATCCTCACCGCGAGCATCTTGACCATTACCGCCACCGCGAAAGCCGGCAACTGGCCACAGCTCCGAGGCCCCAACTTCAACGGCTCGACGGACGAGACAGATTTGCCGACCGACTGGAGTCGAACTAAGAACATTAAGTGGATGGTCGATTTGCCCGGAGCTTCGGCGGCGACGCCCATCGTGTGGGACGATTATGTGTTTGTTTCCACGACTGATGACGAAACAGATTCCATTTGGACGATGGCAATCAAGAACGGAAAGATTGCGTGGCGTTACAAAGTTTCTGACGAAATCCGGCAAGATTCTCGCAGCAATTATGCCTCGCCCACACCGGTTACCGACGGGCAAACGGTGATCTTCTTCTTCGGCAATGGCGAAATGGTGGCTCACGGGACTCAGGGGCAAATTCTCTGGCGACGTAATATTCAAAAGTCGTATGGCCCGTTTGCGTTCTTGTGGACTTTCAGCAGTAGTCCGGTCTTGTACGACGGACAACTGTTCCTCCAAGTGCTCCAGCGAGATGTTCCTGTAAGCGGGCGTGGTCGGAGTGATGGCAAGAACGAATCGTACTTGCTGGCCATTGATCCCGAGACAGGCTCGACGATTTGGCGTCATGTGCGCCCCAGTAATGCGAAAGCCGAATCTCTCGAATCGTTCGGAACACCGCTACCGTTCGAGCACAATGGCCGTAAAGAACTGGTGGTCGTTGGCGGCGATGACATTACCGGCCACGACGTTGAAAGCGGCAAAGAATTATGGCGCTGGGGAACGTGGAATCCCGATCGAATTACTCACTGGCGTTTGGTGCCGTCGCCCGTTGCCGGTGGCGGAGTCATTCTGGCTTGTGCCCCGAAACGTTCGCCCATCTTCGCGGTGAAGGCGGGGGGCAAGGGGCAGTTGAGCAACGATTCCATCAAATGGGATACTCAAGAATCTCGCGATCTGACCTCGGACGTGCCAACGCCAGCTTTTTACGATGGCGACTTCTTCGTCTTAAGCGACATCAGAAAGCGTCTCGCGAGAGTTGATCCCAAGACGGGTGAGATCAAGTGGTCGATGCAAACACCTGGCCGGGTCAAATACGAAGCCTCGCCGCTAGTCGCTGACGGCAAGGTGTATTTGATCAACTTCGTCGGGACGGTCGTCGTTGTCGACGCCAAAGATGGCAAAATCATCAACGAGATTTCCATGGACGATCCAGCCGATGACGCTGTTCGCTCTAGCGTCGTAGCTGCGAACGGAGAACTCTATATCCGCGTTAATCGGAAGTTGTACTGCGTTCGCGAATAATCGCGAATGGATGTGAATCGCCCGTCGTTTAACCCGTAGCCGTAGGCGAGAAGCAGCGCATTCTCGCCTACGTACGAGTTGAACGACGTGCGACTTTGTTTTCCCCTTGACTTTGTTTTCCCCTTGTAGAGCAGGGAATTGTTCTGCGATCGGAGTCGCAGAACAACTTTTCCGTGTCGTTTATGAAATCTCGATTTCCACATTGCCGTTGTGAATCCAAATGCCGATCCATAGAATAGTATTCATTGATGCGTCTCAAAAATCGAACTGGAATTGAGCCTGAAAATGATCCGAATTCCTGCCGGCAAGGCGTCTGCTTCTTACTGTGACGGGTACAGCCGTCGCAGCTTTCTTCAAATCGGAATGGCTGGGCTTGGCAGCCTAAGCTTGCCGCAAATCCTGCGAGCCAAAGAGGCTACGGCATCGGCTGCTCAAAAGGATACATCGGTGATCCTGATCTGGCTCGACGGTGGGCCCAGTCACCACGACACGTACGATCCGAAACCCGAGGCTCCGTCCGAGTACGCTGGCATTTGGCGGCCCATTAAATCCACCGTTCCGGGTATGGACCTCACCGAGATGTTTCCCAAGCAAGCGCAACTGGCAGATCGATTTTCGATCATCCGCTCGATGCATCACAACTCGGGTGGCCACTTTGTCGGCGGTCACTGGATGCTGACCGGGCATAGCGGACTCATCTCTGGCAGCACGGACGGCAAGTATCCATTCTTTGGTGGCATCGCCACAAAAGTCACGGGACCGCGTCAATCGGGCATGCCAGCAAATGTTGCTGTCCCTTATGCAATGAGCATCGGATTGCGTCCGGGTTACTTTGGGGGCAACTACCTGGGACGTCAGCACGATCCGTTTGACGTTGGCAGTGATCCGAATTCGGCAAGCTTTCGGGTCAAGAATCTCAACTTAGGCACGGGTATGACTGTCGATCGATTGTCGGATCGGCACGGCTTGTTGAAAGGCTTCGATACACTCAACCGCCAAGCTGACAGTTCGGGCATGATCGATGCCATGGATCGTTTCGAGCGACAAGCTTACGAATTGGTCGCTGGTTCCAAGGCTCGCAAAGCCTTTGATATCTCAACCGAGGATCCCCGAACACGTGATCGCTACGGACGCAACTCTTGGGGCCAAAGCACACTGCTGGCACGCCGACTTGTGGAAGCCGGCACGACATTCGTGACTTGCCACTTCGGCGGTTGGGACAGCCACTGGAATCACGAAGGCACGATGACAAGACACCTCCCCAAGGTCGACATGGCTGTCAGTGCATTGTTCGAGGACCTGGAAGTCCGCGGCATGTTGGACAAGACACTCGTTATGGTGATGGGCGAGTTTTCAAGAACACCGCGCATGAATGACGGCGGTAACGGTGGACCTCCGCTGAGCAAAGGGACTCCCGGTCGTGATCATTGGGGCAACGCTCTGTCCGTGCTGATTGGTGGCGGTGGCATTAAGGGTGGGCAAGTTGTCGGCTCGACAAACCGCTTGGGCGAAGTTCCCAAAGATCGACCGCTGCGTCCGGGCGACTTACATCATACGGTCTTCAAAGTCTTGGGAGTCGACCCCACACTGAACTTCCTTAACCACGCTGGTCGACCGATTCCCGCAATCGATCACGGTGCTGTGATCGACGAGTTAGTCTAAGCTTGCCGTTACCCAGTGTCGTCAGATTTGCTTCTTGGTGTGGAGTTCGCCAGAATTCCTTGCCACAGGGAATTCTGGCGAATTCCACTACGGGCCAGACCAAAGCACAGGAAACCGAATGCCTCAGAATAACTATCTAATTCCTCGACGTAGTTTTCTTCGCGGTGCCGGAGTTTGCATGGCCCTTCCCGCGTTGGAAATTATGAGCCCGGCGATCGGAAATGCGGCAGAGAACAAAACGAGAATCCCACTTCGATTGGGCGTCTTCCACAAAGGCAACGGCATCGATCCCGAGGGCTGGGAAGCTCAAGGCACCGAGACGGATTTCACTCTGTCCAAGAACCTCGCACCGTTACAGAAAACCATCGACGACATTGTTGTTTTGTCCAACGTCAGCAACCAGGCAAAGGGTGATCACTACGGCGCCATGCCTTTGTTCATGACGGGTATCCAATCGCGGAAGCCAGTTTACACATTTGACCAGGTGATCGCGGATAACATTGGCAAATCGACACAGTTTCCCTCGTTCCACTTATCGGCCGAGCCGGTTGATGTCCGATCGACCACGTTGAACAGTTTGGCTTACGACAAAGAAGGCCGAGCAAAATTCGTCGAACGCAATGCTCAGTTTGCCTTTGATCGGCTCTTTCGCGGCTTGGGTGATGCGGGGGTTCGCAATGAACTGACCAGTGTGTTGGACGCAGTTCGAGAGCCCACGGCAAAGCTGTTGAAGCGTGCTAGCCGTCTCGACAAGACGGTGATCTCAAACTATCTCGATTCTGTCCGCGATGTTGAAGCGGCCATCAAACTCCAAGAAGAAAACAGTGCCCCACGTCCTAACTTAGAGCAGGTCCAAGACGACGTCGTGAAACTGGACGACTTTCCATCCAAGATGAAGACGATGGTCGATCTGGTCGCCTTGGCCTTTTGGACGGATGCCACACGCGTGGCCACGTGCATCATGGCCTTGGAGAGTAGCCGCCGGATTCATGATTTCTTGAGCTTAACGGCCGATTTCCACTGGTCGTCGCACTTCGAGAAGAACAAGAAACTAGCCTACGAATTCAACACGGCCAACACTTGGTATGTGGAACAGTTCGGCAAAGCCATCGAGAAGATGAAGACCCTGAAGGAGTACGATGGCAGCAGCGTTTTTGACCACAGCGTGTTGATGTTTGGATCCGGGCTTGGCCACGGTGGTCGGCATTACGGTTCCAATCTGCCATTGGTGTTAGCCGGCGGCAAGCAAAGCGGCCTGAATACAGGACGATTGTTGAAGTATCCGAAACAGCCACCCCACGCGAATTGTCTGCTGACGCTGATCCAACATTTCGGCATCGAACAAGAGAAGTACTCGAATTCGACCGGCACGCTTGATCGTCTGCGTCGAGTTTAAGCCCGGAGCACTCGAAGCCACGCGTTCATCCCGTAAACAACTCTGAAACGACCTCGCCTCCGTCTACGATTCGCAAGGGACGCCCTCCTGGCGTGAACAACTCTTCGTCGGCGTCGACGTTCATGCAGCGGCAGATTGATTGAAACAGGTCCTCGACGGAAACCGGGCGGTCTGCGATTTCTTGTCCATTGGCATCCGTGGCACCGATCGCTTGTCCGCCGCGAATACCGCCACCGGCTAACATCACGTTGAAGTTGCGAGCCCAGTGATCTCGACCGGGTGTTGGTGTGCGGGCATTGATTTTCGGTGTGCGACCGAACTCGCCCATGCAGATCACCAATGTTCGCTCCAACATGCCGCGTTGCTTCAAATCCGTGAGAAGTTGTGAAAGTCCCTTGTCGACGTCCGCTCCCGTCGATTCCATGCGGTCGAAGATGCCGTTGTGCATGTCCCAGCCACCGCGCCGGACTTCGACGAAGGGAACGCCTGATTCCAGCAAGCGTCTCGCGATTAACATGCCCTTGCCAAACGCAGACGTTCCGTAGGCGTCTTGTATACTTTGCGACTCGCCTTCCAATTGAAATGACTTGAGCTTCGGCGACGTCATTAACTTACGAGCACGCGTGTAGAGTGTTTTGTGTTCGGCCACCAATGCTTCCGCGCCGGCTCGAGCGAAGTCGTTTTCTTGTTCGCCAAGAAGTGCGAGTCGGCGTTGCAGTCGTTCACGATCTACCAAGTATTGGACATTCGCAGGAAGCTCACCCGGGCGATTTACAATGAACGGAGCATATTGTACGCCGAGGAATCCGGAGCTGAGGGTTTGGCCAATGCTAACGAAGTTCGGCATGTCCGAATTCGGATCGCCGTTTTGATGAGATACTACCGAACCTATGTTGGGAAATTTCTCAGGGCCACCCATTCGGCGACCGGTGTGCAGGTGATACGCGCCTCGTGCATGAGCCGCTTCCTGGCCGACGATCGTACGAATAACCGCGATGTCTTTCATTTGCTGGGCCAGCTTTGGCCAGTACTCGGCAATTTGAAGGCCCGTTGCCGCCGTCGAGATCGCTTTGGTTTGCCCCCCGTTGGCCGTTCCTGGCTTCGGGTCCCACGTCTCCATCTGGCTGGGTGCTCCCGCCAACCAGACCAACACGCAAGCGCGGCCTTCTTGTTTCAGTTGCTCCGCATGAGCACTGATTTGATGCAAGAGCGCCGATCCGCCAATACCGAGCGTGCCGACTTTCAGCACCTGCCGACGATTCAAGTTCGCGTGAAGAATCACGTCATTATTCATGCCGGTGATCCAAGGCAATGTGAGAAGCATGTGATCAAGCACTTGCGACTATACGACGATGGCCAGATTCCAGCAATGATTGGAAGACGCTTGTGGGTTGGCGTGTTGGGTTAACCAGATGCCCGGCTTCCGCGAGAAGCCGGGCATCTAAACTCTAAACGTTTGCTAAAGCGCGGATTTTTGCCAAGAGATCGACCATGACTTTCTCGGTGTATGCGCGAGGCAGAAAGGACTCAAAGTCCTGTAGCACTTGCCGAGCCTCAGTAGTGTCGATCTTTAATAGCGCATCAGCGCACGCTTTGTGAATCTGATAGTTGTCTATTTCGAGACAGCGTTTGATCTCTGTGACGATCGCCGAGTTGTTCGCATCAAGTGACAGTAGCGCCTTCAATGCTTCGGGCGTGCATTGGGGACATCCGAAGGTCCAAGTGTTTTGCCAAGCGTTTAGAACTGCCGAAAAGGCGGGCGCGGGTGGATTCTTCAACTTGCCCACCATGTTGATGGCTGTCTTGAAGATCGCGTACTCGGTGACGGTGAGCAGTGGCTCCAAGACTTCAAACACCGAACCGTCCAACTTGCGACGTTGGTGCTTCTCGATCATCGTCGACACATCGCGCCATTGGCGTTTTTCGGTGTGTTGCTGAAGTTGTTCGATTTCGGTTTCCGTCATAACAACTGGTCCGTCTTCCGATCAGGTAGTCACCGTCGCCAGACGGTGGAAAGATTCGTGGCAACCCACGCTCTGGCGAGCGTAGCTACGATTGGAATGGCTGACATTGATCAATAGAGGGCCACTACGCCAACGCGTCCTTGATGACATGTGACTCGCGCGTAACGCCCGTTAATCGTTGATCGAGTCCCTGATGGAAGTACGTCAGACGGCGATGATCCAATCCCATCAAATGCAGAATTGTGGCGTGCAGGTCGCTGACGTGCATGCGTTTCTCGACCGCGTCGAATCCCAACTCATCGGTGGCGCCGACGGCTTGCCCGCCTTTGATGCCGGCTCCGGCAAGCCACATGCTGAAACCGTGCCAGTTGTGATCGCGACCGGGCTTATCGACGCCCTCGCTTGTTGGCGTGCGTCCAAACTCGCCGCCCCAGACGATGATGGTTTCGTCCCAAAGGCCGGACTCCTTCAGATCGTTGATTAACGCCGCGATCGGTTGGTCGGTCTCGCCAGCGTGCAGCTTATGGTTCGAGATGCAATCGGTATGCCCGTCCCATGTATCTTCGATGTGCCCGCCACCGGAATACAGTTGAATGAATCGCACTCCACGCTCGATCAACCGCCGAGTGATCAAACATTTGCGGCCGAAATCGGCGGTCAGCTTGTTGTCCAATCCATAAGCGTCACGAGTCTTCCGGTCTTCTTTATCAACGTCGACGGCATCCGCGGCCGCGGTTTGCATACGATAAGCAAGCTCGTACGATTCGATCCGAGCCAGCAATTCACTATCGACGGGACCGTTGACAGCTCGCTTGTTGACATATTCGGTATTAAGGTCCTTCAGCAGATCGAGTCCGCGGCGCTGTTGCTTCTCAGTGGTTCCCTTCGGAGTCGCCAAGTTCAACAGGGGTGGCCCTTCACTGCGGAACATCGTGCCTTGGTATGCGGCCGGCATGAATCCCGCCGACCAGTTCGACGCGCTACCAATGGGGCCTCCGCGAGGATCCGTCATCACGACAAAGCTTGGCAAGTTCTCGTTCTCGGTGCCTAAACCATAGCTCAACCACGAACCCAAGCATGGCTTGCCAATGATCACGTTGCCCGTGTTCATTTGGATGCAACCCGACGCGTGAGCGGCCGTGTCGGTGTACATCGATCGAAGCACGCACAAGTCATCCGCGTGCTGACTGAGATTGGGGTAGATGTCGCTGATGGGCAATCCGCTCTTGCCGCGATTCTTGAACTCGAACGTCGTTTGTGTCAAGTGCCCGATTGGCCGGCCGTTCGAGCCGACCTTGACCTTTCCTTTATATGTTTTCCCGTTGTACTTCGAGAGTGCCGGTTTCGGATCAAACGTGTCGACTTGGCTGGGCCCGCCGTTCATGAACAGAAAGATGCAATGTTTGGCCTTCGCGGGAAAGTGCTGCTGTTTCGCTGCCAATTCGCCAGCAAATGCGTTGTCGCGGCTCAGTAGATCGATCAACGCCAAACCTGTGAAACCACCCCCGGCCTGCCACAAGAATTCTCGGCGAGTCTGACCGCAGGGTGTCTCGTTGGGAACAAATCTTGATGTATTCATGGTAGCGTCTGTCCATGTAAGACGGATTGGCAATCCGTCCTACATTTACTCGGGATAAACAAACTCGTTCAAATTGTAGACGACTCGACAGAGTTGCGTCAGTGCTTCGAAGCGCTGTTGCTCTTCTGTCTTTTCCTTTGCATTCGGCTGAGTTCGAATCTCGGCAAGCTGGTCGGCCAAGAAATCTTTCATCACTTCCAACTCACGATCACTCGGCTCGCGCGAGATTGACAACCGTAATGATAAACGGATTTGATCTTCGGGCTTTTCTCCCGCTTCGCGAACGAGTCGCTTGGCGAAGTGCTGTGATTGCCGAATGACAAAGTTGCCGTTGAACAGCGTCAATGCTTGTGTTGGCACTGTTGTCACTTTTCGTTTCGGCGAGGTTTGCGTGACATCGCACAAGTCCAGGACTTCGAGGAATGGGACCAACAGCGATCGCTTGATGAATGCGTAGATGGTCCGCCGCGATGCCTCGTCTTCGTTAAAGGCCGGCCAGATGCTGGTCTTGTCGGCATGGTTGAGCAACGCTTCCTTCGGGACGTACGGATACATGGGCGGGCCGTACATTTTACGACTCAGCCGCCCGCTGACGGCTAAGACCGAATCACGGATGGCTTCGATTTCCAAACGATGTGGTGCGTGCCGCCACAAGAGCAAGTTGTCGGGATCAGCCTCGAACTGTTCCTTTCGAGCGTGGCTGCTCATCTGATACGTTCGGCTTGTCATGATCAGGTGATGCAATTTCTTCAGCGACCAGTTCGCCTTGTGGACAAACCACTGGGCGAGCCAATCAAGCAGCAGCGGATGCGTGGGCCGCTCGCCGATCAAACCGAAGTCGTTCGGAGTGCGGACGATGGCCGTGCCGAAATGCCACTGCCAGACACGGTTCACAATCACGCGTGCAGTCAGCGGGTTGCTTGGGTCGACCATCCATTGAGCGAAACTGAGTCGACGTCGCGAGGTGAACTCGGTGGGAGCGAGCATCTTTGGTTGCTGAGAAACAAGCACACGGGGCACCGCTGGCGGCACGACTTCTCCCAGAGACGACGGGTTGCCACGCTTCAGCAAATGTGTAATCGGTGCCGTCGGCGACGCCTCGAACATAAAGTAGCCCTGCGGCGGGCTGGGCAGATTCTTGAACAACTCGCCGATGCGTTCTTCATGGACGACCAGTTGACGCCGCTGCTTCTTGTTAAGCTTGCTATCCGTGGCCTTGTCGATGTCGGCAAGCTTCGCGGCCACAAGCTTCTTTTGTTCGTCGTTGCGTTTCTCGCCGGCTAGCACGGCGTCTTGTACGTCTTGGGGAAGTTGACTTTCGCCCGCTTCGATGATTGCCACCGCGAAACTATCTTTGAGAGTGCGGAGGGCTGCCTTTTCGCTGGCGATCATGTCATCGCGAACTTTCAGCTTCGCGGCAAGTTCAGGTGTTGCTGCATATCGCGAGAGTTCTCGGCGGCCATTTTGAGGGCGTTTGAGCGGATTAAATATCGCCACCATGCTGTAATAATCAGTCTGAAGCAGCGGGTCGAACTTGTGATTGTGGCAGCGAGCACAGCCCATCGTCAGGCCGAGGAATGCTTGACTAGTCGTGTTCACGATGTCGTCCAATTGGTCGAAGCGGTCCAAGGCAAAGTCGGCCGGTTCGTCATCCCATGCGCCCAGCCGATTGAAGCCGGTGGCGATGACCGTGTTCGTGTTGGCATCGTGCATTTCGTCACCGGCCAATTGCTCGAGGATGAAGTGATCGAAGGTCTTGTCTTCGTTCAACGCCTGGATCACATAATCTCGATACCGCCAAACCTCGGGCTTTGCGGCGCCGCGCTCGTAACCGTTTGAATCGGCGTAGCGGACAACGTCTAGCCAATGTCGCGCGTATCGCTCGCCGTAGCCCTTTCGATTCAGCAAGTCGGTGACGAGTTCGTCCATGTTTGGGTTCTTGGCGAACTTGTCTTGCTCGGCAAGTGTCGGCGGCAAACCGATCAGGTCAAGGTGGGCTCGGCGAATCAACTGGCCGGGTTCGGCACTGGCGTTCGGCGTCCATCCTTTTTCCTCGAGCCGCGCTAGCACGAAGTGGTCGATTTCGTTGAGTGGCCATGTGTTGCGTTTGACTCGAGCAACCGGCGGGCTCTTAATCGGTTGGAATGACCAATGTTGCTCGGGCGATGTCGCGATGGGCTCACCGGCCGGGAATTTCGCGCCTTGAGTGATCCAAGCTCGGACGAGTGCAATTTGGTCAGCACTCAGCGGGCTGCCTTCGAGCGGCATCCGGATTTCCTTGTCAGTAGCCGTCATTCTGCGAAGAAGCTCGCTTTCGTTGGGCTTTCCTGGTCGAACGACTTCGCCATCGTGAATCAGTTTGCCCGCATCGAGACGCAAGTCGCCCTCTTGTTTGAGCACGCCGTGGCATGTCGAGCACTTGTTGCGCAGCAGCGGTTTGATGTCTCGAACGTAATCGACCTGCTTGGGAGGCTCGGCAGCGTGAGTCAAAGAGCAGACTAAAACTGTGAGGGTCGCGGCAGTCGATCGATTCATTGCTGATGTCCGTTGAATGGGATCGGCAGATTTTGATGCGTCTTGGATTGTAATCGAAAACGACTTGATTTGTTTAGCAGAAGCGACAGATTGCTCGTTGTCATTCTTCCGGCTCACCAACATCTTCCTCCCAGTCGAATTCGCCGACATCCATGTAAGCACCGCAAAACTGACAGATTTGTGTCGTCCCATTCAAATTGCCGGAAAAGATTCGGCTGCGACCACAGGACTCTCAAGTTCCTTCCACTTCATCAAGGTCCGGAAAGTGGTCAACTTTGTCGTTAGCTCGCGCGAGTTCTCTCTGTCGGTGTTCGAAGTGGTCAATCAATTCGAGTGCTTCGTCGACGTCGGATGAACCAACCCAGATGTTGGGCTTAAAAACTTGGCTGATGACGCCGCCGCCCCAAATGCCGACAGCGGACTCGTCCTCGACCGCCTGAGCTTTGATGTCGTGGCTCGCCAATATGGCGACGACTTCGTGAGCCTGCATGTTGCTTGCGGCGGTGTAGATTTTGGTGGGTTCATGCAATTCCATGCGAACACCTTGATCGAAATGGTTGGAAGGACTGCGTGGATGGTGTCATACAATCCACTCGACATCAAATATTTCTTGCGTTCGCTGGACATCATTCCGTAGGATCGGTAGTTTTTTAATTAGACAGACATCATTTTTAGTCATTGTCATTGAATGTTTTGTTGGCTGTTTAAATTTATGGGTTGAATACATACACGGAACACTCTGACGACGAATTGACTCCTGCCAAGATTCCCGCCGGCTTTGCTCTGGAACACGACGTCTAATGCGGCCCGTTGTTCCCTCACCGCCATTTGAAATCGTCCGACGGTCACCTTCGTTTTGAAGCGTGGTGCTTCATGATCGGACTTTGTGGGCTCCTCAACTACATATCGTGCGTTGAACTTGGTTCTTGATTCGTCGACTTCCAACTGGTCAGAAGTTGGAGCTGCGTGCTCTTGGTTTGCGTCAGACGAGTGATCTGTATCTGCGTTCGAAGGGTTTTTTATGAGCGACAACGCAAATAACAACGAGAAAATGATTGAGGCCATCGGCCTTAGCAAATTCTACGGTCCGTTCGCAGCCGCTCGCGGTGTGACTTTTGAAGTTCCCAAAGGCCAAGTCTGTGCGTTTCTTGGACCGAACGGTGCCGGTAAGTCGACCACGATGAAAATGTTGACGGGTTATTTGGCACCGACCGAGGGTGAAGCCAAAATCGGCGGCTTCAACTCGCATTCTCAGCGGCTGGATGCCAGCGCCATGGTTGGCTATTTGCCAGAAAACGGACCGCTGTACGACGAAATGACGCCGAAGGGCTTGATTCGTTTCATGGCCGAAGCCCGCGGCTTGCGAGGCTCCGCGATGAGAGATCGGACCAATTACGTTGCCGAAACGTGCTCGCTGGGGTCGGTTTGGAGTAAGCCGATCAGCAAACTTTCTCGAGGTTTCCGACAGCGAGTCGGCATGGCTCAGGCCTTGTTGCATGATCCACAGGTCTTGATCTTGGACGAACCGACAAGCGGACTGGATCCCAACCAAGTCCACGGCGTTCGCGAAATGATCACGAACCTGGGAAAGACGAAGACGATTCTCTTGTCGACGCACATTCTGGCAGAAGTGGAAGCTGTTTGCAGTCGGGTCCTGCTGATCAGCAACGGCCGATTGGTGTTTGATGGCTCCATTGACGAAATGAAGGCCGATGGCAAAGGGATGGAAGAGAAGTTCCGCGAGTTGACCACTGCCGAAGTTTGATCGTTTGAAGTTCAACGTCTCTACAGTGTTGTAGTTTCTTGAGTGATTGATTGAGGGTGCTGCGAAATGCGAAGCCACGTAATCTTGGCCGTTTGGAAGCGAAATACATTTAGCTATTTCTCCGGCGTTATCGGGTATTTGTTCATAGTTGCCTTTTGCTTTGCTGGCGCGTTCGAGGCGTTTAACTCGACGTTTTTCGCCAACAACCAAGCCAACTTGGATCAACTGACAGCGTTCTACCCAAAGCTGCTGTTGTTCATTATCCCCGCGATCACGATGACCGTTTGGGCGGAAGAGCGGAAGCTTGGCACGGACGAGTTGCTGTTTACGTTGCCGGCGTCTGACTTGGAAATCTTGCTGGGCAAGTACTTCTCGGCATTGACCGTTTATACGATCGCCCTGTTTTTCTCGGTCACGCTCTTCATGTGTGCCTTACAAGTCTTCTCGGACCCTGATATCGGAATGCTACTGGCAACGATGTTTGGCTACTTTCTGGCAGGCGCGTCGCTTTTGAGTGCGGGCATGTTCGCTTCCGTCTTGACTCGAAGCACAACGGTTTCGTTTGTGCTGGGCGTCGGAATGTGCTGCATCCCTGTCTTCATCGGATTGGCTGCACCGAATAGCGATTTCGTTCAAGACCTCAGTCTGAACCAACAAATGCAAGACTTCGGAATGGGTGTCGTTCCGCTGAGCGGGATTCTGTACTTTGTTTCACTGACGGTGTTCTTCCTGTACTTGAACTTGGTCTGCATCAGCAAACGCCACTGGAGTACAGGTCGGCAAGATTCGAACCTCGGCGTTCAATATGCCATCCGCACCGTCTGCTTAGCCGCTTTCCTGATTAGCGTGAACGTGATCGTCGGCAAGGGCAGCGAGGTCAAGAGTCTCCGCATCGACATGACGGCCGAGAACGTCTACTCACTGAGCGAAACCACAGAAAGCTTAATCGGCAAGATCGACTCGGATAACCCAGTCACGATCGAGGCGTACCTCAGTCCGCAAGTGCCTCGTGAATACGTGGCGGCACGACAACGGCTGGTCGGATTGCTGCGGCAGTACGATCAAATCGGTGGTTCGAGCGTTGAGGTCCGCTTCGTTTCCGTTGAACCGTTTAGTCAAGAAGCGGAAGAGGCCGAACTGGCCGGGATCGCGAAGAACTCGGTGCAGAGTGAGCGTGGCGGTCGTTTTTCTCAAGAGAATATTTATCTTGGAGCTGTCATTAGCAGCCCGTTTGACGAAGTTGTGATTCCGTTCTTCGATTTGGGCTTCTCGCTAGAGTACGAATTGACTCGTTCCGTCCACACGGTTTCTCGCGAGAAACGGAAGAAGATCGGCATTCTGCAAACCGACGCCAAGCTCAACGGTGGATTCAATGCAACCACATTCTCGAGCACGCCCGAATGGCAGATTGTCAACGAATTAAGAAAGCAGTACGAAGTTGAGTCAGTCTTCGCTGGTTCCCCAATCGAAGCGGATAAGTTCGATGTTCTCCTGGCCGTGATGCCATCGTCATTGACCGCCCCCCAAATGAAGAACTTGGTCGATTACGTCAAAGCCGGTCATCCGACTTTGATCTTCGATGACCCGTTGACCTTTTATGACCGCGGTCAAACTTCTCCCAGCCAACCGAAGCCACGCCAAGGTGGCGGTGGCGGAATGTTCGGTCAAGGCGGTCCTCCACCAGAGAAAAAGGCCAGCGACGGCAAAGCGACCACTTTGTTGGACGTTTTGGAGATCGGATGGAAGCACGACGAAGTGGTTTGGGACACGACCGGTTTGAAGTTGCACCCGGTGTTCGGCCAGATGATTCCCCCAGAATTCGTCTTTATTAGCCCCAAGAGTGGTGTGTCGTCCGCGTTTAACTCGAAGAATCCCATCACGAGTGGCTTGCAAGAGATGCTGTTGTTTTATTCGGGAACGTTGAGGCCTCAACCTGACAGTGAATTGAAGTTCGACCCGTTGTTGCGAACCGGCATCGAGTCGTCTGGCCTCTTGCCATGGGACCGAGTTACTCAACCAGGCTTCCCATTCGGCGGCGTTTCGATCAATCCCGATCCATTGCGTGATTTGCCCGATAAAGATGCCCACGTGATCGCGGCTCACATCAAGTCGACCAAAGAAGACGGCATTAACGCGATTTTTGTCGCCGACGCCGACGGTATCTCGGACCAAGTGTTCTTCATCGTCCAACGAGAAGCCTACGACCTGCGTCTGGACAATGTGAAGTTCGTCATGAACGCAGTCGACGTTCTCGCTGGCGACGATTCCTATGTCGCCCTGCGAAGTCGGCGGCCATCCAGCCGTACCTTGACCTATGTCGAGGACCGTACGGCTCGCTTCCGCGACCAACGTCAGAAGGCCGACGATAAAGCCAACGAAGAAGCCGACGACGAGTTGGAAAAAGCTCAAGAACGTCTGAAGAAGCAAGTCGACGAGATTCGCAACAATGACGCGTTGTCTTCTCAAGAGAAAACTCAGCAGCTGGACCTTGCCCAGAAGAATGAGCAACGACGGCTCGACGTTCAAAAGGCCAAGATCGACCAAAAGAAAGCTTCGACGAACGAGAAAAACAAGGCTCGCGAGCAACGTCAGATTCGTGAAGCTGAAGCTGAGATTCGCTTGTTTGCAGTGACCCTGCCGCCGCTTCCAGCAATCTTGCTTGGAATCATCGTTCTGTTAATGCGATTAAATGCCGAACGACGCGACATCGAGAAATCACGTCTCGTCGAGGGCAAGTAGTAGATTCGATAGTCACCCGATGTGTGAGCGAGCGACGCTCACACGGACTTCAAATAAGAAATTAGAAGCGAGTACCAACAATGGATCACTCAAAGCAAACTTTGACATTCGTTGTCGTCGCTGCCGTCTCAGTTGGGTTGGCAGCCCTCACGCACATTTCGACTCAACCGCCCCAGATCGACGGATTCCAATCTGTCGGCGAGGCTTTCTACCCAGACTTCACCGATCCAACGAAGGCCCAGGCCATTCGCTTGGTGAACTACAACGAAGACACCGCCAGTCTGGACCAATTCAGCGTCGAGTTCAAAGACGGTCTGTGGCGAATTCCCTCGCACCACAACTATCCCGCCGATGGTGAGGACCGCTTAAAAAACACCGCCACCAGCATCATCGAGATCGAGCGAGGACGCGTTAAGAGCCGCCGCAAGCAAGATCACGAGCGGCTGGGTGTGATCGATCCGCTGGACGAAGACCAAACGACGCTCAAGGGACGCGGTCAACGGCTCACGTTGTTTGCCGAAGGCGACACGATCTTGGCGGACTTCATTATTGGCAAGAAAGTCGCTGATAAAACGGACGAGTACTACGTTCGCCGTCAGGACGAGAAGACCACTTACCATGTGAAGTTAAACATCGATTTCTCGACGAAGTTTGGTGACTGGATCGAGACCGATCTCTTGAAGCTCGATCGCGACGACCTCGTGTCAGTCGATATCAAGGTCCCGCAAGTCACGCCCGATGGTGGATTCATCGCCGGTGAAGATGGCAATGTCGCTAACAAAGAAGACAACGCGTTATCTCGCAAGACGAGCACTGACGACTGGCTGCTAACGGGATTGAAGGAAGAAGACGAAGAACTCGCCGACGACAAGATCCGCGAAATGGTCGGCGCACTGGACGACCTGAAAATCGTCGGAATCCGCAATCGCTTAATCCAAGGCCACCAAGTCTTGACGGGTGATTTGCAGATCGAGTTGCCCGAAGCCCTGCGAAAGAACCAATTGCTGGCGCGAGCCGTGATCGATCAGCAGCAGCGAATGCTTCAGAGCAACGGTTTCCTGTTGTACGAAGACCGCAGTGGCAAACGAAATCTGCTCTCCCGCGAAGGTAACCTCGCCGCCGCAACGAATGAAGGTGTTGTCTATCACCTGCACTTCGGCAACATTTTCAGCGGTAGCCTGGAAGAAATCGAAATCGGTCTCGAGGAAGAAGAGCCCGAAGAGAAAGAAGGCGAAGACGCGGAAGAAAAGAAGGAACAAGGGGCTGAAGAAGCAAAAGTGGAAGCCCCCGCAGAGCCAGCGGCTGACGACGGAGACAAGCAAGAAAGCCGCTACTTGTTCGTTCGTGCCGAATTCGACGCCAGTTACCTAGGCGACGCGCCTGTTGAACCAGTGAAGCCAGAAAAGCCCGCTGAAGAGAAGACGGAAAAGCCAACTGAAGAGAAGGCTGAAGAAAAGACAGAGGAGAAAGCAGAAGAACCGAAAGGCGAGGGAGAAGAAGCCAAACCCGCTACTGACGCCCAAGAAACTGAAAAGAAAGAGGGCGAAGAAGAAAAGGCCGACGAAGCCAAACCTGAGGAAGCCAAACCTGAGGAAGAAAAACCTGAAATCGATGCACAGGCTCTTTATGAAGCGGCACTCAAATCGTACGAAGCGGCAAAAGCCAAATACGAGACCGACGTGAAGGAGCACGAAAAGAAAATCGAGGACGGCAAGAAACTTGTCGAAGAATTGAACGACCGCTTCTCCAACTGGTACTACGTGATCTCGGCCGAAAGCTTCGAGAAGCTGCGACTTGCCCGCGCCGACTTGGTCAAGGCCAAGGAAAAACCCGCAGAAGATCCCGCAGACCCCGCTCCAGAAGCTCCCAGCGAGGAAACGAAACCAGAAGAGAAGCCCGCAGAGGAAACACCTGCCGAAGAAAAGCCTTCGGAAGAGAAGCCCGCGGATGAAAAGGCCAAGGACGAGAAGCCAGCAGACGCCAAACCTGAAGACGCAAAGCCGGCCGATCCCAAACCGGGCGCTGATGACAAGAAGCCCGAAGAGGCCAAGCCAGAAGCTCCAGCGAAAGAAGAGAAGGCCGCTGAAGAGAAGGCGGCAACTCCAAAATAGCCGCAAGCATAAAGCTAGGCCTCGTTAACTTGACGAGACCTAGCTCTATGCCCCATCCATCGAAGGCGATGCCTTGAAAGCATATCTGCAACTCGTCCGCTTGCCCGCCGTATTTACGGCCATGGCGGATATCTTTCTGGGCTTCCTGCTGACTCACGATTCGCTTGATCCGTCGCTGCATTTCGGTTTGTTGCTGGTTACGTCCGTCTGTCTCTACATGTCAGGGATGGTCTTTAACGACGTCTTCGATCGAGGTATCGACGCCGAAGAGCGTCCCGAGCGGCCAATTCCGTCCGGTCGAGTATCAGTCCGGCAAGCTGCTACCTTCGGAGGCATGTTGATGCTGGCAGCCGTGGGAGCCGCTAACGTTGTTGGCATCAGCAGCGTTGTTGTCGCCGTTGCTTTGATCGCTTGCATTCTGGCCTATGACGGCGTCTTGAAACGAACACCGCTAGGACCGATCGCTATGGGAGGCTGTCGATTCCTGAATGTCATGCTTGGTGCCAGCGCCGTCGACTCGTTATCGGCTCACTGGGCAATGCCCCAACTTCATGTGGCGGCCGCCTTAGGAGTCTATGTCGTTGGCGTCACTTGGTTTGCACGCGATGAGGCCAAAGAAAGTAACCGCACACAACTGCTATTGGCGGCAACTGTAATCAATCTAGGACTCGCGGGACTCTTGGCCTTCTTCCTGAATGCACCGGGCCAAGCAGGCAACTTGCCAATGATCATGCTGGCCGTTGTCACGTTTACGACGAATGGCCGGTTGGCGGCTGCGATGAGAAATCCGTCACCGCAAACCGTGCAGATGGCGATCAAGGCCTCCATTCTATCGCTGGTGATGTTGGACGCGACCGTCGTGCTCTTTCAGACGGGCGACACCACGCTAGCGATTGCCACCGTTGCGTTATTAGCACCGGCCACATTAATCGGCAGATTTATCTCGATCACCTAGATACTGTGTCGGGTCGCCGAATGGCAATATGGACGCGATTTGAAATCAGCAAATCCGCTCGAAGTGACTGTGATTCTTCGACTTCGAGGCCCAGGAATGGGGATTTCCGGCAGCAGGCTCAGTGGCCAGTTTTACCACATATAACGATTTTTTCGTTGACGGATTGTCAAGACAAGAGTTAGCATTAACGGGATCTTAAGGAATAGCGATCCTGGGCCAATTTTATCGAGCGGATTCCTTTGGCCGTCGAAACCTTTCTTCGGTCGACTGTTGTTTTTTCTCACATAATCCTTTTACACCAGTGCCATTTTATCTCGCGCACGATTCACGTGTTCCTTAAGGCCATTGTTTGGCTCTCGCCACCGAGAATCACTCTCGACGTCGAAAGTCAAACAATCATACTTGGCGTGAGCGGTTCAGGTTTCGACCGAACTACAAAATTGGCATTCTGTGAACTGTCCTCGATTCGAACAAGGAGCCTAGAACAATGATGAGTCGCGTACTTCGACGAGGCTTTACGCTCATCGAACTGCTGGTGGTCATCGCGATTATTGCGATTTTGGTCGCTCTATTGTTACCTGCTGTTCAACAAGCGCGCGAGCAAGCTCGCCGGTCTCAATGCAAAAACAACCTGAAGCAAATTGCTTTGACCTTACACAACTACGAATCCTCTCACGGCCTTTTCCCGCCGGGAGAACTGGTTGCCACGTTCACGATTGGCGGCTCGTTTCAACAGACTGATGTCAACGAACCAGTTACCAACACCGGTAACGCCCTTCACGGCACGAGCTGGATGCTCCACATCTTGCCATTTGTTGAGCAAGAAGATTTGTACGACACGTGGAATTTTAACTTCAACCTGATGAACAACGGTGACGGTACCAATACCGCCACAGTCAACGGCGTCCCGGTCATCTTCGAGCCAGCTCAAACCGAGATTCCTGCGTTCTACTGCCCGACTCGTCGTGGCCGTATGAATCTGCAGAAGTACCAAAACGTCTTTCGTCCAGACACGATGCCGGGTGCTGTTATTCCAGCGACTGGTAACTGGAAGAAGGGCGGCACCGACTACGCTGCTTGCATCGGCTCTGGTGTTGGCTGGAATGACACAACACGTGCTACATATCACTTGCTTCCAAACGAGATTCCCGCAGATACCACATTGTTGCTGGGACCGCGTTCGTTGCACGTGGGAATGTTCTACGCCAACAGCTCCACCGAATTGCGCGACGTCCAAGACGGCACGTCGAACGTGATCATGTGTGCCGAGCGAATGATCTTGAATGACCCGGTTGACCCGGTTCTTCAAAGTAGCGATGGTTGGGCGTGGGGCGGCTGTGCCACGATGTTCAGCACGTTCAACGGCATTAACAAAGGCATTCACTTTGACAATCCAGGAAGCGAACACGCGGGTGTGCTTCACGCAGCCTTCGCCGATGGACGAGTCCGTCAACTCAGTGAAAACCTTGATTTGACGACGTTCCGTAACCTCGGCAACATGCAAAACGCCATCCCCGTTTCTGAATTCTAGGAAGAAGTCGGACCTAAATGACGATCCGGTTTGTTTGTGATTGCGGGGCAACCCTTAAGATCAAGGATGAATTGGCTGGGAATCCGGGCAAGTGCCCGAAGTGCAAGACGAAGTTCACAATTCCCAAGCCTGAAGAAACGACGGAGCCGGAGTCCTCGTACGAGTCGTTCGAATCAGCAGACGACACTCCGCCGCCTCCTCAAATGAGTGATGAGGAGGCTGAGGAGTTCGACGTGCTGAGCGTCTTGATGGAGGACGAACCGAAAAAGAAGCGAGAACGGACTCCCCGAGCAGCTCGTCGGGAACGCAAGATGGCCGAGAAGCCCACAAGTCTCAACATCTCTGATGACGACGACGACTTGTCGGACTTCATGAGTTCCGATTCTTCCAGCGAAGCAGCGCCTGTCGCGACAGCCAGACGTCCGCCGAAGTCGAAAGGCTCCGCTGCCGGTTCGTCCGCGGGACTTCTCCAAACGTCCGGAAAGAAACCCAAAGGAGGCGACGATTGGGATGAAGCCGACGTTGAGGAAGCGAAGCCGTTTCTGAGCGACTCGCAGATCGAGATGATCAAGTATTACGTCTTCCGCGGCGCACCGGGTGTCGCGGCGACGATTGCGATCGCGGTCGCTGTATTCATCATGGCCAATGCAGCCATGAGTCCGGAGCTGGACTTGCCAGATCTGGGTACCGTCACCGGTCGAGTCACAATGAACGGAGAGCCGATTGGCGGTGCTACCATCCGTTTCAATCCCATGGAAGCTGATCGTGCCGGTTCGGGTAAGTCAGATTCCTACGCGCGAACAGACTCGGATGGCCAGTTCGAAATGAGATACACAAAAGATGTGGCGGGGGCCGTCGTGGGGCTACACCGCGTCTATATCTCAAAGCGTGTCGATGGTGTTGGCGAGGCGATTCCGTTGAGATACAGTCAACGAGCTGAATTCAAGTATGAGGTCAACCCAGGAGAGAATGAAAACGTGAACTTCGATCTCGAGCCTCAATAAGATCGCCTCAAGGCAACGTCGCGCTACAACATTCTCACAAATCTCCCCCCCTTCCGGTTCGAGTTTCTGATTCCCTCCCTCTCGACCTGAATGGACTATTCGTGAAATCTACCTTGAACTCTCTGCGGATTCAGGCGCTGCTGCTCTCGCTCGTTGCCATCATTGCCGCTGGTTGCGATTCAGATTCGGAACTAAGTGCGTTCGATAACGAACAGCAAATCCTTCGTGAGCTACGGCGTCTCGGCACTGACGTCGAACCCGTCAGCGATGCTCGCATTGAAACCGGCACGTACATGGTGACTCTTTACCGAGAACACCTCACGGAAGAAGGCCTGATCGAAGAAAAGGTCTATGTGCAACTGATTCGGCTTCGGAAACTGATTCTTGGCCTCAACAATACTCACATTGACGACACAGGTTTTGCGAAGATCCAGAGAATGGAAAATCTCTTCGGACTGAATCTTCACAACACGCAAATCACCGATACTGGGCTAACTCAACTTGGAGGGTTCCCGACACTGCGATTGCTGAAACTGGACAACACCAACATCACCTCGGACGGAATTCGTCGATTAGGCGAGTTCCCCAACCTTTCGATGCTCTATCTTTCGAAAACACAAATCACAGACGGAGCTCTTGAGGGAATCGCCGAGTTGCCAAAACTGGAAGCATGGAAGCTCAGCAGTACGCGAATCACGGACGATGGAATCGAGCACCTGAAGCAAGCTTACAACTTGGCCTATCTTGGACTGGACAACACCAACGTCACCGAAAAGGGAGTCCGACACCTGGTTGGCCTACCCGAGCTCACGTACCTCAATCTCAAGAATACGAAGGTGACCGCCGAAAAACGCGGTTATTACCAGAGCGTTTTTCCTGATTGCAAAGTCGTCTTTTAGTTTGAGCCCAAGCCACACAAAATAAAAATCCGCGGCGGGAAAACGTCCGTGAACTGCTTGGTAGATTTCCAAAGCGTCTCTCACCGAAGCCAACGTCTTGTGGGCTTCCTGCTGTGGCGAGATCGATAGATTAGGTGCCGTAATCGCGAAAAAAACGCCAACGCCCAAGACCCACACAACGAACTCGATCAGCGAGACCCCGCATCGATGTTTCCGCTGGGCAACAGTCGCGGAACGGTGTTGTTTTGGAGCATCAATCTGTCGCGTAGTGACCTCAAAATCGATCATGCACAAACACTATGTATATGATCTAACACACACTACCCTATATTCGGCAGGAGGCAAATCACTCTCTCGGGATTTGGCAACTCTGCGGCAACCCACACGAATGCCCTGATCGGATTGCGGACCTATGCACTT
The DNA here is from genome assembly GCA_002722955.1 of Planctomycetaceae bacterium. Taxonomy (GTDB): domain Bacteria; phylum Planctomycetota; class Planctomycetia; order Planctomycetales; family Planctomycetaceae. Next base: position 28,051 of record PBMZ01000039.1, read on the forward strand.
CCTGGAATCGAGCCGTGACGCCAAATTCGCTAGTTGACCGTCTCTGTGAACTGGGGATAGAATCATCCGGACGGATGTGACAATTCGAACATCAAATCTCTACCGGATGACAGAATCGTGAGCATCTTGAAAGTAGAATCGGGCCGACAAAAAGGCAGCTTCGTGCGGCTCCGTGACGACAATACGCTTTTCGGTCGTCACCCCAATTGCCACATCGTGCTCAACAGCACTTCCGTCAGCCGCCATCACGCTCAGATTGTGTTCGAAAACGATTCCGTTTTTCTCGAGGACTTAAAGAGTCAAAACGGCACCTATCTAAACGGCGACCGTATCGAGAAACGAATCAAGCTGAATGACGGTGACGAAGTCAACATTTGCGACAACTTCTTCACATTCTACTTTCAACTTCCCCCTGAGAGTCCGGCAGACGATCTTGGGGCGACACATTCTTTTGGAGACAGTTCCGACGGATTTGTTGTGGGCGAAGTCTGCTCGGAAGATCAGGGACTTCGAGGCACCAATGAATTCAACTCGGAACCGCATGAGATCGGCATCGCTGACGAACTAGTCTTCGAGCCGAGTGACTATGAAGACTCTGATTCTTCTGGCATCATCGCGCGGCGTGAGTCGATGGAGTCCAGTGTTCGAACTGGGCGCGTTCATCCGGAAACTTTACTCGACGCTGTGCTCCAAATCAGCAATAACTTGCGGCGTGTCTTGGATCTGGATGGCGTTCTGAACGAGATAATGAATGGGCTGTTCAACATCTTTCAACACGCCAATGAAGGCTTTGTGCTTCTGCGAGACGACGACGAACCTGAAAAGCTAGTCGTCCGGGCCACACACAACCGCGACGTCAACGCTAGCGGTAAATTGCCGATCAGTATGACCATTGTTCGTCTTGTCTTGGAGACAGGTGACACGATCCTCAGTGCTGATGCGGGCGCCGACAGCCGTTTCTTGCCGAGCCAAAGCTTAGGCAAACTTCGAACGCGTTCTATTCTCTGCGCGCCGCTGATCAGTAAAGCTGGCGAGCCTCTTGGCATCATTCAACTGGCAACAGCATCAGGAAGTACTCCATTTCGAGAGGAAGACCTGGACTTAATTGTCAGCATCGCCACCCAAGGAAGTTTGGCGATCGAGAACGCACGACTTCACCAAGAAGCGCTCAAGCAAAGCCAGCTTGCAAAAGAACTGGAATTCGCCACGCAAGTTCAACGAGGATTCTTGCCCTCAAAACCACCCACAATGGATGGTTACCAATTCCATCACTTTTACCAGTCTTCGAATACGGTTGGCGGCGATTACTTTGACTACATCGACCTGCCTGGCGGCCGAATCGCGATGTCACTTGCCGATATTGCAGGTAAAGGTGTGCCAGCGGCATTGTTGATGGCGATGTTCTATTCTTCAGCACGGTACCATCTTTTGACGAACGATTCGTTGTCCGGCGCCATTGCCGACTTGAACCGAGAATGTTGCGGTACAACAAGTCTCGGCCATCGATTCATCACGTGCATCATGTTGGTTGTTGATCCTTCAAGCCATCAAGTGACGGTCGTCAACGCTGGGCACTTGGCACCAATTCGCCGTTCGTCTAATGGCAGCACTGAATTGATCGGTGAACCTGAAGCTGGAATGCCCCTAGGCATATTGGCTGATCAAGAGTTTGTCGAAGTCACATTCACTAGCGATCCTGGTGACAGCCTGCTGTTGTATTCTGATGGAATCACCGAAGCGCAAAACTCTGATAAAGAACACTATTCAAGCAGCCGGCTTCGAGAGTTTGTTGCCAATGACAGCAACCCCATCGACGAATTGGTGCCTGCGATCATTGCCGACGTAGCTTCATTCGTTGAGAAGAGTGCCTTTGCCGACGACGTCTGCGTCATGGCGTGTCGACATATCAAAGCGTGATCACGTCAAGAGTCTGCCAGCAAAGCCATCTATGTTGACGCCAACTTCCGCGATGTGAGATTTCGCTATGCTCACAATCCTGTCTCGGTAGTCGAGATGCAACGCCGCCGCATCGATCATTTGAATTGATGACGGCAGTCGAGTCTTCGCCGTTCGATGACCGTCTGACGATCCGTCGCCTTCGACGAAATGGTCTATCACAACAGCATCGGCGACCTCAGCAATCCGTGAGAAGAACTTTAATGGGTCCTCGATTGGCAACAGCGGCGAGACCGTGACAATCGTACGGATTCCGGCGGCTCGCAATTGTTGGCATGCATCGAATCGCTGATCGACCGAGCTGGCATGAGGCGGCAAATCAGGCATGCCATCACGATCCGTTTCGATACTGACGTGAACTCGCAACTGGGATCGACTGTTCAACTCACTCAAAGTTGGCAACGCTCGGGTCACTCGGTGGGTGTGCGTTTGCACGACCAGCTCGTCGGGTGGTTGAGCCAGCATTGCTTCGAGGATTCTTTGAGTCACCTGGTAGCGGGCCTCTTGCGGCAAGAATGGCTCGGTGGCACTCGACATGAAAATCGAGAACCGCTGATTCGCTGTATTTCGTTGAGCCCATCGTTTCTCGCGTTCGTAGTTCTCGGCATACGACTCGGCAGCGTTGGTTCGCACTTCCAAGAAACTACCCCAGCGGCGGCCTTTAAGCACGTGACCGTTGTGTTGAACATAGCAACCGACGCCGGAGAGTGAATTCCCAAGCGGGCAACCTCTGTACGGCTGGAGCGAGTGCGAAGTCACGGTCTTCAAGAAGCCCGTTGTTCGCGTCAGCACGTTCTTGATCGTCACCTCGGACAACTCGAGGCTCATACTTCGTTCTCCGTCGAGCCGTCATCACAGAGTGAAAGTCATGATTGGCGGCGTTGCAAGATGGTCGTCGCGATAATTCCAATGGCGCTGACCACAATGACCGCTTGGCAGGTGATTCCCGTCACTGAATCCAAGGCCAAGTGCAATTCGAGAATCAGAAACACGTTGTAGCCGGCGGCAAACCAACTGCAATAGTTGATCCAGAAGGCTAATGATTCTCGACGACTACTCATCAACAGCGTCCTCGACCTTAGCAGTAGGGAGCAATGTTCGAATCAATAACCCGCTGACGATAAACAAGCCACCGACAATGGTTGCTGGTGGGACAACTTCTCGCCAGAACAACCAAACCAAAACGGGATTCAGAACGGGCTCGATCAAAGCAATCAGCGCCGCATCCTGAACCTTGACGTACCGCAAGACCTTGGCAAACAGGACATAAGGAAGCCCCATTTGAAGACTGCCCATGGCGGCAATCGTCACCCACTGCAATGGTTGCATACTGAACGGTAGAGTCAATACCCAAGGAAGCACAACAAGGCACGCTACCAGATGATTCAATGCGATCATCCATGCGGAACTCTCGTCACGAAGAAGTCTTAGCGAGATCACCACCCCGGCGTAAGTGACGCCACTTCCAAGAGCCAGCCAATTGCCGGTTGCCGTCGTGCCTTGTGCCGAAACCACAATCCAGCCAATTCCGACAAGGGCCATGATTAGTGCGGCGAGGTTACCTCGATCAACGCGTTCCTTAAGTGCCAAGATCCCAAACAGAAACACCCAAGCGGTTCCCGTGGATTGCAAAAAAATTGCCGCGGCTGCCGTTGTCTTTGCCATCGCCGACAAGAACAGCAGGTTCATGACGGCGAACAAACAACTCATCGGGACCAAACCCGGACGCCAGCGGATATCTCTTCGTTTGACAAACGGTACCAAGCACGCTGCCGCAAACAAGGCTCGGTAACATGCCGACACTGGCCCACGATACAACTCGGGGATCTCCGCCAGCGATGGACTCTTGGCAAATAGCCCACCAGTACTCCACAGAAAGGCTGCCGTCAGCAGCAACAGTCGGCCTCGGGTCTCATCTCGCATCATGTCGACTACATGTTAATTGACGAGGGCGATCGAGATGATACGGAAGCGAAATGAACACGCGATGCGTGGCTACGCGCCGTATTTTTCTAATCGTCCAGCGTGCGCCAATGCCATCAGCATCAAATACTTCGCTTCGAATTGTCCCAACGATCCGGTTCGGCATTGGGCTTCCCCGAAGCCGTCGACATCGTCGAATCTGCAGACGTCGGCCGCCAACATCGTGGGTACGGGATGCCAACTGTGCGACTTTAGCTTGGCTGGAGTACTATGGTCGCCGGTGACTATAACCACGGTTGGATCCAACGCCATAATGCGAGGAATCCCCGTGTCAAACTCTTCAGTGCGTTGAACCTTGGCGTCGAAGTTACCGTCTTCGCCAGTGGAATCGGTGTACTTGAAATGAATGAAGAAGAAATCGTAGTCATTCCAATTTGCTTCCAGACAGTTCATTTGATCTTCAAGAGTTTGTCCAGCGTCCAGAACATCCATGCTGACCAATCTCGCCAACCCACGATACATCGGATAGACGGCAATGGCGGCCGCTCGCAAACCGTAGACTTCTTCGTAAGTCGGAATTGCCGGCAGCGTGGCGATGCCGCGCATCGTCAAGAAGTTTGCCGGTGCATCACCCTTGAGGATCTCGCGGGCTTGGGCAAGAAACTCCTTACACAACTCGGCCGTTGCTTTGGAAGCATCATCACGAGCAATAGGATCAAGCGGAGCGACACCTGTCTTTTGAGGGTCGGTGTCATTGATCTCGCCAGCGAGCCCCTCGCCACGCAGCACGATGACCAAGCGGTATTCTTTCACCGGACGAACGAAGACCTCGATGCCGGGAATCTCGATTTGATTCAACTTCTCGCAGAGTTTGGCACCAATGTCGCTAGCAATGCGGCCAGCGCGACGGTCTGTGATTAGTCCGTCGTCATCCAATGTGCAAAAGTTACCGCGAATGGCGACGTCGTTCGGGCCAAGCTCGAAGTCAATTCCCAACGCTTCCAAGACACCGCGGCCGATGTTGTATTTGAGTGGATCGTAGCCAAACAAACCCAAGTGACCGGGACCGCTACCAGGAGTAATTCCGGGAAGGACCGGAACACTGGCTCCCAGCGAAGCTCGCTTGGCAAGTGCGTCGAGATTTGGCGTGTTTGCCGTTTCTAGTTCGGTCTTTCCGCCCGGTTCTAACGGGAGTCCGCCCAAACCGTCGGCAACGTACAAAACAATCTTCGAGTCATTCTGGCGCTGAAGTTTTAATGTCAAATCGTGAATATCAGTCATGGTCAGGCTGTCGGTGTTAGAGGTTAGGCGCTTATGGTTTAGATTGTCGAATTAGGGCGTTTGCCACGCGTTCTCTTTGCCACTGGCAACGATCGCTTCAATTACCTTCATGTTGGCAACCGCGTCCTCAATCGACGTCGGCACTGCTGTGTCGTTCAGGATGGCTTGTGAGAAAAGATCACCTTGAATCGTGTATTGATCACAGATGTCGAAACTGATTTCCTCGATCTCGGTGCCGCGTTGGTGCCACATCTTGCAAGGTTTGTCGGGGGGGGCATTGAAGGGAATCTCGATCTCAACACGACCCTCGGTCCCATAAATGTTAACGCGTTGGTAGGGAGTCAATTGCGTCGAGCAAGTAAAGGTGGAAGTTCCACGGCCAAAGTCGAGGATCCCAGATGCAAGGCGGTCGGTTTTCATCTCCGGATCGTACTCCACGATACCGGCAACTCGCTGCGGCTCGGCACCGAAGATGAATCTCGACAAGGAAATGTTGTAACAGCCAATATCCATCAATCCGCCGCCGCCTTGTTCGGGAATATTACGGATGTTGTTGGGATCGACGTTGAAGTAAGAGAAGAACGATTGAATCGTTCGCAGTTCGCCGATTTGACCTTCGACGACCAATTGCTTTGCTTTAACCCATTGCGGATGGTGTCGATACATGAATGCTTCCATCAGCTTCAGATTCGCGTGCTGACGGCCAGCATCGACCAATTCTTGCCCTTCGACTGAGGTCAAACCAATCGGCTTTTCACAAAGGACATGCTTGCCAGCTTCGAGGGCCTGGATGGACCAAGAAACATGCAAGTCGTTCGGCAGCGGATTGTAGATCGCATCAATGTTTGGATCGGCAAGCAATTCCTCGTACGAGCCGTAAGCTCGCTCGATGCCCAACGCCTGAGCTTCACGCTGAGCCACTTCCAAGTTCCGAGACGCGATGGCATCGACGGAACAAAACTCGCCCCGTTGCATGGCGGGAATGACTTTTTCTGTTCCGATCTTCGCAGTGCTGATGATGCCCCAACGAATTTTACTCATTTGATTCTCTTTCACAGACAATGTTGCAGAGTTCTGACACTGCAGTATGGTCACCAACAGACGCTACTGTTTCAGCTGTAGCTTGGTGCATACGCTCCGCGTGTTCATTCAGGTCAACTCTTCGTCGTCAGTGCCAAAAGTGTTCGATGGCTGACTTTAGCGGCAAGCGAGAAACTAAACCGTGACGGCTTCCTCAGGTTGCTCGGCAAGCCGAAGTCGGGCTGGCACAGAAAGCTCAAAAGTCGAAATGCCGACGGTCAAACGATCCCCGTGCTTTAACTCGCCTTCACTCACCGCATCGCCGTTAATCAGTGTCCCATTGCTTGAACCGAGATCACGGACCATAAACCGACGATCAACAAGTTCCAGCTGGCAGTGGAATCGGCTGGTCCATGTGTCGTCAAATCGCACATCGGCATCCAAACTGCGACCGAACACGATCGGCAGATCGGCGAGCGAGATTTCATTGTAGGTGGGAACAGCGTCCACGCAGAGAAGTTTCGGCATGGTGAAATTAACTGGGAGAAGCTGAGGCAGGCTTGTGAGTGTCACTCACAAGGAAGGGGGAGTGGTCCGGCGATCCGTCCGTACGAATTCCTGACGATTAGCTGAGTATCTAGCGTATCGAACTGTACGAGAGTGTCAACCGAACCGGATGCAGGACAACGAGTTGTTGCGGTACTGCTGGGTGAAAAGAAGTCTGGCTTTTCGAAAAAGCCGGGCTTCTGCCCCAAAAAAGCCAGCCTTGCAAAGCACATTCCTCGCCAATCGAACGCATACAAAAAGCTCATCAGTCGGTATACTCATCGTGGCACGTCCTGAAGATCACCCCAAACTTCCAATGCCCACGAATCAAGCTGCCAAAGTGTACCTTGTCGGTGCCGGTCCAGGAGACCCCGGCTTAATCTCGCTGCGCGCGGTTGAATGCCTGGCTCAAGCCGATTTGGTGTTGTACGACGCTCTGGTCAACCCCCTCTTGCTGCGACACACATCGGCTCACGCCGAGCGAACTTGCCGACGAACGATGGACCAGGACACCATCAACCAACGGCTGGTTGCCGCGGCTCAATCAGGGCAGACCGTCGTCAGGCTCAAGGGAGGCGATCCCTTCATTTTTGGACGCGGTAGCGAAGAGGCGGCGGCATTAGCGGAAGCCGGATTACCTTACGAAATCGTTCCCGGCATCACCGCCGCGACGGCTGCGGGTGAGTACGCCGGAATCTCGCTGACTCATCGCGACCACGCATCCGCTGTTGCATTTGTCACCGGCCACGAAGATCCAACAAAAGACTCAAGCTCGCTCGATTACGAAGTCTTGGCGCGATTTCCAGGTACGCTGGTTTTTTACATGGGGCTTCATCGCCTGAAATACATTGCCGACTCATTGATCGAAGCCGGCAAGCCCATTGATACTCCTGCAGCCGTCATCAGCCGCGCGTCGACTTTTGCGCAGCGAACAACAACAGCTCCACTGAATGAGATTTCCCAGCAAGCTGACGCAGCGAAACTACACGCACCGTCGCTAATTATTGTAGGTGATTGTGTTCAGATGCGCGAGACGATTGCTTGGGCAGAACAACGACCTCTGTTCGGACAGCGCATCGGAATCACGCGACCACCTCATCAAGCCGAGCCCGTGATTCAGCAGGTGTTAACACTTGGCGGCCAACCGGTTCTCTTGCCCTGCATTGAAATCCTTGACCCAGATGATTGGGGGCCTGTCGACTCGGCAGTTGAGCGGCTGGACGAATTCCAATGGATCGTCTTCACCAGCGCCAACGGTGTGCGAAACTTCTTGGATCGCGTCTGGGAAAAAGGTGGAGATGCAAGGAGCTTGTCTGCCGCCAAGATCGCTTGCATCGGCACGTCGACCGCAGCCGTGCTAAATCAGTACCACGTGCGATCAGATTTGATTCCAGGATCATTCCGCGCTGAGTCTTTGGCAGCAGCCTTGGTCCCTCTTGCAGCAAATCAACGAGTCCTGTGGCCGAAGGCAAGCCGTGGCCGTGATGTGTTACCTAACGAACTAAGAGCCGCCGGTGCAGAACTGGAAGAAGTCGTCGTCTACAAAAACGAGGATGTCGATGCATTTCCGTCAGAAACTCTGGCTGAAATTGAAGCTGGTGAATTAGACTGGGTTGGTCTCAGTAGCCCATCGATAGCAAAGTCGTTTCTCGGGCTACTGAGTGAAACTGCGAAGCAGGCCATCGGGAATTCCTTGCACTTGGCAAGCATTTCGCCCGTAACATCACAGGCAATTCGAGATTCCGGTTTTGAAGTGTCAGTTGAAGCGACTACATACACTTGGAATGGGATCATCGACGCGATCGCGGCCCCGGAATGACTGATGGAGATAGAGGCATGCACAACTGGGCATTGTACGAAGAGAAATGCCGTGAGGAGCGCAACCAATGGCTTCGAGGCTTAACGCATGAAGAATCTCTCGAGATCTTCGCAAGCCTTCACGAGGTCGCTTCGTCACAACGTGATGATTCACTTGGTTGGCAACGCCTTGAGCAAAAGCGATGGCAAGAGAAGATCGCAATCAGGCGGAAGATTATGGGATTGCCTGTCGAGTGCGAGAATCAAGAGTGTAGCCCGTCAGTCGACAGAGCTTGATTGGAGTTACCTGCTAACGAGTGGTCAAGAATTGCAAGATGCCTTGGCCCAAGATTTAATTCCGGAACTTGAGCGACTGCGAAAGACCACCCGTTGAACGGAATTAGGAGGTTCTCGATGCCAAACACAAATGCAAGCCACACCACCAATCGCAAGGGAATCATTCTTGCCGGGGGATCAGGGACACGGCTCTATCCAGCAACCCGTGCTCTCAGCAAGCAACTCTTGCCGGTTTATGACAAGCCGATGATTTACTATCCGCTGACAACGTTAATGCTCGCTGGCATTCGCGAGATTCTCGTCATCAGCACGCCCCGTGACTCGCCCATGTTTCGTGAACTGTTGGGGGATGGCTCTCAGTGGGGGCTCGACTTTTCGTTCGAAGAACAACCACATCCCGGCGGTTTGGCTCAGGCGTTTCTGATTGGCGAGTCCTTCGTTGGCGATTCACCCTCGTGTTTAATTCTGGGCGATAACATCTTCTACAGGCAAAACCTCTCGCGCATGTTGCAAAGCGCCGACGAGAATAAGAATGGGGCGACTGTCTTCGCGTACCACGTCCGCGATCCCGAGCGATACGGTGTCGTCGTGCTTGACGAGAACGGCCGCCCGCAAGACATCGAAGAAAAGCCAAAACAACCGAAGTCGAATTATGCGGTAACAGGCCTGTACTTTTACGATCAAAACGTTTGCCAATTCGCTAAGGATTTGAAACCATCACCACGCGGAGAATTGGAGATCACTGATCTGAACCGAGTTTACTTGGACAACGGTGACTTGCATGTCGAGATCTTCGGGCGCGGTACGGCATGGTTGGATACAGGGACTCACGAATCGCTGATCGAGGCAAGTACGTTCGTATCCGTTTTGGAAACTCGACAGGGTCTGAAGATCGCCTGCCCCGAGGAGATTGCTTGGCGAATGGGACACATCGATTCCGAGCAACTTGCCGAATTGGCCGACCCGATGAAAAACAATAGCTACGGACAGTACTTACTCGAACTCATCAATTAATGGATGCTCCGTTTGCAAGTTGTCGTTGTCACGTTTGATTCTCTACCTACGAGCCACCTTGGCTGCTACGGCAGCGAATGGGTTGAGACGCCGCAGCTCGATGCTTTAGCTGCCGAATCAGCGGTGTTCGATTCCCACTTCGGCACGGATTTTTGCGAGCTGGAATCCCAAAGCACTCTGCGCTACGCGTGGAAAACGGGTTCGCGTGCTGGATGGGCTGCTGACAATCAGGCCTCGTTCACAGACAATCTGCAAACGGCTGGCGTCGACGTGAAAATCATCGAAGAGGCGAGCTTCGCGGATTGCAGCTTTCCTCTGACCACCGTGATGGACGAAGCTAAAGCTTGGCTTCAATCAACTAATGCCAATTCGGACTGGCTGCTGTGGTTATTGGTCGAAGGCCTCTCGAGCAACTCAGTTTGCCCCGCAGAATACGCCGAAATCTATGAAGAAGATTTCACCGACGATGACGAGCTCCGACTGGCCAGCGCGGCTTACGTCAGCTACGCCGACCAGTTGATTGGTGGCTTACTACAAGCATCCCGAACGCCGTCTTCGAACTCGCCAGCCATCGTTGTTGCTGCGGCTCGAGGTATCGATGCGGAAGCACCTGATCAAATCCAAGGACCGCAGCTGGCGCTCTCCGAAGCATTCATGCGAACTCCGATGATCATCCACGATCCGAGCTCGAACGTTCTTCATGGCAATCGCTGTCCAGCTTTAACACAAACCATCGATTTGCCGGCGACGATTCTTGACCTATTCCAAATCCCGGACCATCCGCAAGAGTCTCAATCCCTACTCCCTTTGATTCGTGGCGAGACGACCAAACATCGCGAAGAACTGTTGATGACGCGGTCTCAATCGAATTGGACCAGTATTCGAACAACCGATTGGCATTACATTGAAGACCTAACCGATGTTGATCTGGCAGAACTTGATCACGATGAACTGCCGATGAACTCATGGTTATTCAGCAAGCCCGAGGACGTATGGGATTGCCAGGACGTCAAAGCTGACTTTTTCGAAATCGTCATGAAGTTTTCAACGCGGCTGAGAAAACTGTTGAACTCACACAATTTGCATCGGAGAGAGTAATGAGCTTGATCGACTCGAGATTAGACCGACGGACGTTTCTGCACACAGCCGGAATGGGCACGTTATCCGCAAGTGCCTTCGCGGCTGATGCAGAAAAACCAATGATAATCATCGACTGCCACGCACATATCTATGGTGAAGATGAAAAGAAGTACCCGACGGTTCCGAAGCCTTACCGACCACCGGCTGGTAAAGGAACGGTTGCCCATCTGAAGCAAGAAATGCAGGCTGCTGGCGTGACTCATGTCACAGCGATTCAAACAAGTACTTTTTATAAATGGGACAATCGCTTCACCGCCGACTCGGCACGCGACAACAGCGACTTCATGGTCGGCGTCGTAACACTTGATCCCGACGATCCGCAAAGCCCAAAACAATTGGAAGCGTACGTCAAGAATTACAACGTGCGTGGCATGAGGAGCATTCCTGCCAAGAGTGGCAAGCTAGACGATCCAGGCGTCGAACAACTTTGGGAAACCGCAGAGCGACTGGGAATCGTCATCAATGTCCTGGTAAGCCGAGACAAACGTAGTGAGGTAGAAAGTCTCGTCGGCAGACACCCAAAACTGCGCGTCATCATTGACCACTGCCTCAACCTACGCGCGGGCAAGACGCTGAAACCAACATTGAAGGACGTGACGGCACTCGCTCGTTCTCCCAACGTCCACGCAAAACTGACATTCATTCCGACGGGCAGTGCCGAGGAGTACCCGTGTAGCGACATGCATGAAGCGTGTCTTGCGGTCATCGAAACGTTCGGACCGGACCGTTGTGTGTGGGGAAGTGACTTCCCGTGTGAACTATGGTGCCCCAAGATTTCTTATGCTCAGCATTTAAGAATCTTCACCCACGAGCTGGGGCTTGATGCCAAGGCCCAGAAGGCCATTCTCGGTGAGACCGCACACCGGCTTTGGTTTCGGCGGCGATGAACAAGTGGGACGGATTCGCGATCCATGCCACTTGTCTAAGCCCGCTTATTTCTTCTTCTTTTTGCCTTTGCTCAGCTTGGTATAGAGTCGCGCGGCGATCTTACTGGCGGCTTCTTGCAAGGCCGCCTTTCCGGCAATTTGCTCGGCCGTGTCGATCGCGATGGCAGTTTGTCGCTCAACCGCAAGGACTCGCCCGGATTGTCTTTCAACCGCTTTGATTTCAAGCCGAGCCTTCACGGACACGAGATTTCCGTGTCGAGTCGCAAACTGGCTAAACCCTTGGCCGCTGATAATGACTTGGACGTCTTTCTGTTTGCCGCTGTTGTCGATCACCTCGAAACCTAACTTCGTCGCATACAACTTCAGCTCGGTTTCAGCAGCGGGGTCAATCGTTGCTTGACCTATATGACGTTCCTTGACATTGATTGCTAAGGCGGGACGTTTGGCATCGCCAAGGATTTCTTTCAGCGCCTCGATCTGATCATCCTTTTTGACCGACTTTGCAACCAGGACATTGGCTCTCTTCGCAATCGCGTTGGCAACCTTGCCAGAAAGAGCCTCGACCAATTCATCCAACTCGTCTTCAAAATCGCCTTTAACCGATTCACCGATCACTCGGCTTGTTTCCGTACCGAGGATTTTCGCGACAACGTAGACTCGCTCACCTGCTTGGAGAACAGAACCGGTGACCAAAATTTTGGCACCAGTCAATTGGCCAATCTGAACAGCGGCACTCGGTTTGACGAGACCAGAAACACTCAACTCTTGCTCCGACACGACTTTCTGCAAGTCCTCACGGTCGACCAAATACATGTTTGGATTCGCAACCAGATTCACAAACAACAAATCAGTGACCTTGCTCCCCATCCCCTTCACGTCATCACCGCGTTCTTGAAACGGCAGCAAGGCAACGGGATGAATCTCTGTGGCCGCTTTCTCGTCATCAGTTTCGTCCGCAGATGCTGGAACATGGCTCAGCAATGCCATCAGCATGGCGATCGAAACAATACACGCGTTGGTTTTCATAATTCACTCCTAACGATTTTCTTGACGCGAAGGCTCACCGTCTGATGTTTTGTTGAGATGTTGAAGTATTCGTAACAGCAAGAATCTCGGAGTCGGACTGGACTCCCAGTGCTTAACAATTCCGAAGCCGCAATACACCAATTCACCACCGTTCTCATAGCTAACGTTATGCCAAGGCCAGCCTGTTGGCTCGTCCGAGAATTCCAGAACCAACCGGTTCCGGAAACTGCGATGACTGAAGTGTCGAATCACTGGATCGATGTCAGTCAGCCATCGGTGAGCGTCCAATCGCTTATCGAGCCTGGTGATGATCCCATTTCTATGAAACGACAGGCTTTCGGGTGAGACCTTGTTGCCATCCGTCGAAACACCAAATCGCCCAGTTGCTGCTGGTGCCAGCCACAAGATACGCGCACCTTTAGCTGCCAATTGCTCGACGACTTTAGGCAGTGACTGATTTCTCTTCAGCGAAGCCCCCTCACCCACGATTAACGTGCATTGTTCGAATTTTTCCAGCGCTGCCAGATTGCGAATGCGATCGAAGGGGACTCCCGCTTCCGTCAAAAATTCCACCGTCGCTCCGTCGGGATCATACACGGCGATCTTCAATGACTTGAGCCACTCGCCATGCCCATAAAACGGATCTTCGTGAAAGATCCAAATGGGTGCTTCGGTCTTGGCAAGGACATCACTTTGCTGAGGATCGCCAATTGATGCCAACAACTTTGTCCCAAAGATGACTCCCGGCTTCACCGAGGGAATCCGCAACTTGACGGACAACGATTGGCTTTGATTTACCCTGAAATCCACGTCGACTTCGCCGTTGGATAAAGTTCGATCGTTGGCCATATGCGACCAGCGAATCAAGCGTCTCTTGTTTTCTTTCGAGGAAGCCGCGATTTGCACTTTGACTTCTCTTCCGCCGAAGACGTTGCTGTAGCCTTCATTCAGACGCACGGAGTCTTGGGCTTGGACGTTGCTGACACAAACCGCCATTAGCACCACAGCGAATTGGATGGAATTTCTGGCCACTTAGCTCACCTGGCCTTCCAAAACGGAAACCAATTGAAGCACACGAAACTCGATACCATCCACTTGTTGTTGCAGGACTTCGCGGATCTCGCCGTTGGAGTGAAGTTCGGAGGTGGCGGATTTCAAGACCGGTGCGGAGTTGTCGGCCGAGCCATCAAGACTTGCCGCAATCGCTCGATCACGAAAATCCAAATCCGTCTCTAGCGTGATCATTCCATCCGGCAAAACATAGGCCCACACGGAAAAGCCCGGTGCGTTCTCGTCGCCATCGACACTCACAAGTTGTTCGCTGTGAGTCAGCAAATCAACAGTCCATGCCGCCGACCAATCACCACAGCCAGGCAATCGACGTTCGACCACAACTCGTACGGCCAGTGGCTTCGAGCCCTCACCAGACGATGCTGATGCAAGGCTGACTTGCACATCACCGTTCATTTCAGAAATCCACTTGAGCTTTCCGTCAAAGAGAGAATTCATCTCATCAAGAAGCACGGCCTTTTCCTGAAGTTGCTCCTTACTCCAGCCAACAGAAGTGGATGGCAACGTATTAATAACAGCCAGTGGACGCGCTGTCTCTTGCGGCGACCAAAGAAAGCAAATCGAGATCATGACAGCAACAGCGATCGTCAGCACAGACGTCAGCGAACGTGATCTGCGGTTCGTGACAGAACGGGCCAACTCAATAGCCTCTTCGCTTGGCGTTGCAACAGCAGCATCGACGATTTGCTTTGCCAGCTGCGCACTTTCCACGTCGCTGATCTGATTCCCCAGAGACCATTGATTCAGTAGATCATCCAATGGTTCGTGTTGTTGATTGGCCGTCATGTCAAATGCCTTGCCAAATATTTCTTTAACTGCTTTCGGGCTTCATGGATGCGCCAATACATGGTCGCAGTCGAACAGTTTTCGACTTCCGCCGCTTGTTCAGGGCTTTGTCCTTGAAGGCTGGTCAAGACAACGGCGGCTCGAAGCTTGGGCGTTAGCTGCGAAATTGCGTTGTCGATGTCATTCTGTAATTCCGATTCAAGTAGACTTTCGTCGACAGTCGCTTTTGCTCTCGCCTCGGGGACGTCCGCCTGAAAGGCAACAGGCGAGCATCGATGGCGTGATAAATGCGAGTGCACGGTGTTCATCGCGATTCGACACAGCCATGTCGAAAACTCGGAACGTCCTTCGAATCGATCTAACGAACGAATGGCCTTCAGAAGTGTATCCTGAGTCAAGTCGTCCGTAACAA
>PBMZ01000040.1 GCA_002722955.1 Planctomycetaceae bacterium
ACGTGCGGATCAACGACGTACGCTGATCGGTTCTGGCGATCGAAGTCAACGCATTCGCACTTACAACTTTCCGCAAAACCGCATGACAGACCACCGCATCGGGCTGACGCTCTATAAACTCGATCAGATCATGCAAGGTGGCATGGACGAACTGATTGAAGAGCTGTTGAAGTTCGACCGTGAAGAGCGTCTCCGCGCCGAGTAATGTGCAGGAGCAGAATTGTCATTCACTCTTGCCGAGCGAATCTGTATGCTACTGTTTGTATACATTGGTGGAGAGGACGAGATATGCGCAAAGCAGCCAAACAATTGAGCGTTTCGAGAGACGGCACAGCGGGACCTTATATTATCGTTCCGGTTGATCAACTCGAAGATCTTGTCTCACTACTTGACCAGAATTCGGTGAATTATTGGGTTGACGAAGTCGCCGTTTCGTATGACGGAAAGCCATACACCAGCGTCATTAATCTCGATCACGACACGGATTGTGAAAAGGTCCGGAAAATTCTTGATTCGGCAATCTGAGGATACAGATGCCATTGTTGCAAAAGATTAAGCAGCTTCAATCCACCGTTTCCGATGCGCTCGATGAAAGCCGCAACTACTATGTTCACTCTGTGGGCATGTGGCGCGTTCTTCAAGCTCGAATCAACGACGGCAAGACGGTTTCGATTAGGAATTATACTGGAGAGATCGTCGATGAAGCAGTCATTCGTGGTTTAGCACAGACATACATTGAAGGGCATTTAGCATCCTCAACCTTTCAACATTTCGTGTCCCTGTTTGAGAAGTTCGTTTTTGATTTTTTCGAACTTTGGTTATGTGAGTACCCAGGTAGCCTAAAGGGCAAGGAACTGACATTAGAAGTTGTCTTGAGTGCTGGCGACAAGCACGAAATCGTTCAGTCTGTTGTCGAGAGAGAGCTTCGAATGCTCGCGTATCAGCGAATGACGGACTGGTTTGGATATTTGGACAAACTCGTTCACCGCGATTGCCCAAGCCAGCAGCAGCTGGAATTACTTTCTGAGGTCAAAGCGTCACGTGACGTCCTGGTGCACAATAACGGCATCGCGAATGAGATTTACGTCGATAAGTCATTAGGGCAAGCCCGCTACTCTGATGGCGAGACCCTCCGCAATATCATCGAGAGTCATGGGAGTTGATTCGCCAAGTAGTTGATGATATTTGCGACGCGGCGAGCGCGAAACTCTCGAAGTAGTGTCAAGGACTAAAGTTCAGAATGACAGCACCAACGACTCAACAAGAGACGTCGACGGGCGATGCTTGGACTGTCAAGCGGGTCATGGATTGGACCGTTGCCCACTTGCAGCGAAAAGGCAGCGATAGCCCTCGGCTAGATACCGAAATCTTGTTGGCGCACGCGCGAGGCTGCGAGCGCATTGAACTCTACACGCACTTCAACGATGTCTTGACCGATGACGAACGCGCGACGATGCGCGAGCTTGTCCAGCGCCGCGCCAACCACGAGCCCGTCGCTTACCTTGTCGGCTATCGCGAATTCTACAGCCTCGAATTCGAGGTCAACAAAGACGTACTGATTCCTCGGCCGGATACCGAAACCATTGTGCTCGAGTTGCTCGAAATTGCTAAGACCATGGCTAGTCCCAAGATAGTCGATGTCTGCACGGGATCGGGGTGCATCGCCATTTCTGTTGCCGTCAACCATGACACGGCAGAAGTTGTCGCGACCGAACTGCACGATGTGGCCTTGCAAATTGCCGTGCAAAATTCCGAGAAGCACGAGGTCTCGGACCGCATCGAGTTCCTCAAGGGCGATCTACTAAGTTGCATCAAGCCCGAGCAGCAGTTCGACATCGTCGCCTCGAACCCACCCTACGTGGCCACTGCCGACATTGAGACGCTGGAGCCAACTGTCCGCGAGCACGAACCACACACGGCCCTCGACGGCGGCGCTGACGGCACAAGATACATCTCGCGGTTGATCACCGACGCTCCCAACTATCTGAAAGACGGCG
Source organism: Planctomycetaceae bacterium (assembly GCA_002722955.1). Lineage (GTDB taxonomy): Bacteria > Planctomycetota > Planctomycetia > Planctomycetales > Planctomycetaceae. The sequence continues at coordinate 1,998 of PBMZ01000040.1, forward strand.
GCTACTTAATGCTCGAAATGGGTTCCGAACAAGCTGGCATGGTCTGCGAGCTAATCGACGAAAACGGCCAATTCTCCGATGCCCAAATCCTCACCGACCTAGCCGGCCGATCACGTGTGGCATGTGCCCGCAAGAAACCGGCGTAAGCCTTCTTTGGAGCCGCTGTCGCCAGACGGTAGATCACCACGCTCAAAACGTATCGTCTGCTAATAAGGAACGTGTCCGAAACAACTTTCCGATTTAGTGAGCCGCAAGGCGCTAGCCGCGGGTGTCAGCATCACGACCGGCGGCTAGCGCCTTGCCGCTCACGTCACACGGGCGGCGACGAAAACGGGAAGTTGTTTCGGACACGTTCTTTAGTCAACACTCGGGCGAGTTTCACTTCTGAAAAACGGTTCCATTTCAACACACGCTTCGTGGTTACATATATTGCGGAAACCCGCACTTATATAGAAAGTGAATGCAATTCATATATGAACTCTTGAGATCGTGAACAATTTATCGTCCGCTGTTGTCAGACAGGCATCCTGATTCTAACGATTGTAGTATCTGTGATGAGCAACGGAGTTAACGATGTTCTTTCGAGATTGGCTGGCGAGTGTTCAAGCGAAATTGGCGAGGCGACAGATTCTTAATGCGTCGCGTAAACGTCGAAGGGTGAACCATCGATGCGATACAGCACCAATGCAGACCGAGAAGCTCGAGCCTCGCGTGTTGTTAACGGTGGCGAGTGCGCAGGCTGCATTGAATCTTGCTCAGGCGAACCTGAATACCGAAATCTCCGATTTCTTCACAGGATTGGACGGAATCAGGGTCGATTTGGAGAGCGACTTTGCTGCGACAACGTCAACGTTGCAGGGGACGTTGAACGGCATTCGCAGCAGCTTTAGTACCAGCGCACAGTCAGCCGTCACCGGCCATTTGACGGGACTCTCTGGAATTGCGGGTACCTTCGATGTTGCTGTCGGCGGGTTCGAGTCGACGCTTGATGGAAATATCGGTTCGGCGTTAACCGCTTATCAAACCGGCATTGATGGCGCGGAATCGACTTACCAGACCACGACGGGTACGGTAATTCAGAATTACGATTTGGCGATTGATAGTCTCGCCGACAGCTTTGAGGTGTTCGAACGGGGTGAATTCCAGAACTTGCAGAACGATATCGACAATGAAGAGTCGGGGTTCGAAACGACCTGGGATGGAATCAATTCCGCATTCAATGTGGCCGCAGCGGCCCAGCAAACAGCATTTGACACCGCCGAGCAGGGATTCTGGTCTGCTTACGAAACGACGATTGGCAACGGACCCGGTGGTCTGCAAACAATATACGACGGGAACCTTCAGACGAATCAATTCAACTTGGATACCACAGTCTCAGCATATCCAGGGACGGTTTATGATCCGACACCGATTCTGAATGACCCGACATTGGTCGCTTCCATCCAAGCTGCGAATACGACCTTCATGGAGAATGTGACGCAGCATCGGGAAGACTATGATGACGCCGTAGCACAGCATGAATCCGACTATCGGGACGCTGTCGACCAAGCACGCGGTGTTTACGATCAAGCGGTTGAAGTGGCCAGCAACAATTGGCGACAAACGCATACTCTGGCGAAGGGTGCCTACGAAGCTGTCGTGAATCCGGCACTGAACGGCTACAACAACGCCGTGTTCGGTCCGGGCGGGATCTACGAACAATTCGAGAACAACGAAGCTTTAGCCTTCACTGTGTTGGAAGGCGCTCTTCAGGCAGCAGAGGTCGCTTACGACGCGATTGTCGAGCCGGCTGAAGCCAACTTTGATGCGGCCGTCGATGCGGCGAACGATTACTACTCGGGCTGGACCACCGGAGATCTCGCGGCGACAGGTCTTTCTGTGACACGCACAGCCACGGTTGCCGAAGCGGTCGATTCGTCGACGGGAATGGTCGAATGGACGTTGACTTACACCACCAATTACGGTGGATTTCCACTCTCATGGACCCAGGTCACAGAGAAGGAGCCTCGCGTTAGTGGCACGTTGATCTCGACGACGGTCACGACAGTTGGCACTGTCGTGACGACGACGAAGATTTATGATATGCCGAACATCGATTCGCGCGTCTCTGTATACGCAACACCCAACAGTCCCCCGTCGGCACCGATGCTTCCGCCGATTCTTGGCGGGCTCGACAACCCGTTCCAAACGGCTCTTCAAGATCGCTATGACCTGTATCTGAGTGACGTCAAGCAAACCGTTGATGAGTTCGTCAGTGTTGTCGCAGGCTTTGATCAGACCTTCGAAACGGCCGCTGAAAACGAGATCGATGATTACCGGAACAACGTGGCCGGATTCGCCAGCAACTTTGGTGCAGTGGTTGATTTCGAGACTCAGGATTTCGACACCGACCGAGACTTCGCCATGTCGAATTACGACACGCCGCTCTCGGGGATGATGGGTGGTTACTCGACCACGACGCCGTTCAGTGGTGGCGCGATGAATCTGGACGCTGCGGTTAAGACCTACGCGCTGGATGTGTTGGCTGCGAACATCGACTTCGTGGACAACGTTGGGGCAGGGTTGGTCGATTTTGTCATTGATGAACGCGCCGAGCAGACCTTGCGGGCGAAGAACATCATCGATGCCGCCTATGATCGCGATCTCGATGTGGCCATTGCCGAGCACGCGTTGACTGGCGAGTTGATCGAGCTTGAAGAAGACTTCCTGAAGGCCTTCATTGGAATCCAGGCTGGTTACGACACAGCGGAAGCCGGGCGTCGGAATGATCGGGACGTGGCCGTCGCCAACGCGGCGCAAACGTTTGACTTGATCGAGTCGGGCGCTGCTCGCACTCGGACCGAGGACGAAGCGGACGGTTACCGGAATTACGAGCACGCCGTCGCCGATGACTGGCAAGATGCCTTGAACGACGAATCGATCGAGCGAACGGTTGTGTTGAACGCTGCTGCGGGCGCTGCCGAAGCGTTTCGGGGAACGATGGCCGGAGCGGATCGGCAGTGGATGGATGACGAGGCGTTAGCCCAAAAGGTGTTCGTGCAGAAAGTCCACGACGAAACGGCGGGGTTGGTCGGGGATTCTTACACCGAAGAATTGGACTACACCAATGACGTAACCATCGAGTACACGTCATGGACCGGCAGTGTCGCCGGCGATATTGCCTCGACCTATGCGTCATTTCACGGTGGCAACTTTGCACAGACGCAAGTCGCCAACGCGCACCGCACGCGAGCAATCGCGGATGCCGGAGCCTATTCCTCCTACATCAACGGCGAGGCCAACGCACACGCCGTCTTCGGCAACTCGACGGCCTCGGCCTGGCAGATGGCCAGCGACAACGTGGCCACAGCGGGAGAATCGGCCACCAACAATGTCAGCTTGGCCTATGACAATGCCCTGGGCAATATTGCCAGCGATCGTCGCGACTACGATAACGCCCTAAACAGTCAAGTCGTCCCCAACACGAACACCGCCACTGGGGCCGAGAACACGGCCACGAAATTGGTGGCTAACGCTGCTCGAGCCGAGACTTATAGCGTGGCTGGTGTCGGTCATGCTCTGGAAATCTCGACGACCAACGACTTCACCGCATACATGGCCGATTCGCTGGGCGCGGGGCTGACGTATGAAGAAGACACCATCACGCAATTCGCAACGACAAATAGCGGTCTTGTGGGCTTGTTCGCCAATGGCGAAGGAAGCATGAATACGGGATTCCATAACGCTCGATTGGCTGACTTAGCCGATGTGCGTGATGCAGCCAAGGATCTTCAAGATTTGGACGACCCGCTCGCCGAGGCCCAAGCTGTGGTACTGCGCCACACAACAACTCTCTCAGCCGAGATCGAACGCGCTGATGTGCAGTCCCAAAACGACGCCGACGTGGCCCGCGAAGTGCCCGTGGGAACTTACTCACCCCGGACCAAAGCATTAGAGATCATGAATGGAGCCCACATGGTCCGCATGGTCGACGGTGACAAAACAATGGTGAACAATCATGGAACGGTTGTTGATATTTCCGACATCTTGGCGTTGCCTGACTCTATCCAACAGCAAATTATCTTCCATCGACTCGCCAAGCAAAAGATTCGGGACAAAATCGAGGCTTTCAAGAAACGCATGCCGCAGCGGCCTGCTCGTGGCGGGTGGAATGTGGCTGATCGCCAACGCTACTTCGCGATGCGACCCTATCTTGAGTCGCTTGAAGCCAAACTGGATGGCGAAATCAACAGCGAAGCGATCACTCACAAGGAACTGAGAAAAGAACGCTGGCAAGCATTCTACAAGAATGTTTTAAGCAAAAAACGCCACCGAGGGTATACAATCCCGCCGGAATACAAGATTCCAGAATCCGAAGACGAAGCATGGCGAAATTACTGGGTCAAAGAGCTGGTGTTGGAATTGATCATGACCGGCCTGACCGCCGGTCTTTCCAACGTGCGCCACGTTGGTAAACTAAAACACCTTGACAACGCAGCAGGACACTTGGATGAAATCGCACGAGGTGCTGACTCACTTGCGGTTGGCCGATTTGGTGGCTTAGAGATTGCGGAAGGAGACTGGACGCGAATCCGCAAGATGCTTCTTAAGCGAAATACAGACATATTTAACGACGGACGGAATCTTGTTGGTAAGCAAGTCGGGCGCTTCAAAGTGTATGACGACGGATCGGCGGCTATCTTTATGAGAAAGAGTGCGACTGAGTCCGAGTTGTTACACGAATTGATGCATCTTAGACAATTCGACGAATTGAAAGCCACCAAAGGAATTGACTATGCAGTGAATTATTTCAGACGACCGGAAACATTCTTGGCGCGAGAAGAGTATGCATTCAGGGCAATGAGACGTTCATCTGCATGGGTTGCGATGACTGCCAGAGAGCAAGCGGCGTTCACGCGAGATATCGAAGAGTTAAGAACTCGATTTGGGAGTCCGTAATGTCATTAGTTAGTGAGGCAGAAGCAGTTGAGCTTGCTAAAGAGTTTATGTTGGTTCAGAACTGCGCCAATTGGTATATGGATTCGTTAACGTATGTGGCCAAACGGAACCTAGTTCCAGCGCACTGGTTGATGTCATTTCTTCCAGAGGACGATGAATTTGCTGGTGAGATCTTGATGGTCTGTGTTCAAGATAGCGTTGGTGGAACAGTCGAGTTTCTTGAACCGTTTGGCACGTCAGACACTGTTAATTCAGAGCACAGTTCGGTTGTCGAAGGAACTCGAAGTTCAATGCTTGGCCTGATATACGATGAAATTCAAGGTGAATGTGATGAGCAAGAGGAGATTTAAGGACCCAGAATCCAGAAAGGGAATGCAACTGGACGCAGCTTCTTGTTTGTTAGAACTTTTGCTAGCTAGTCTGCGTCTCCGAGAGTTTTACTCTGTCGATTCTCGAATTTCTGGACCCGCGACGCTGAAACAGTTTCTTCAAAGCCACTGCTAGAATTGGGTGGAAAGTGGCTCACACTCCCTCGTGGAGGATAATTGTGTCACTAAAGCGTTTCGGTTTTTTCGACGAACAACCCGAATCTCATGTCGTTGCGGAATTGATAGCATCTATTCGAGCGTCTCCCAGCGAAGACGAGGACAAGATCCTTAATTATCTAAGGGAAGGAAAACAGCTCTTGGCAATTCCTGGAGTTGTTGTGGATTTGCTATCGGAAACCGAAGGTATCATTGGGCCACCGCACGTCTTCACGGATGGTGAATGGGCATGGACGAGCGATGTCCTGTACTACATCGAGCGCTACCACATATCAATTCCGTCTGAGTTCTTGGCGAGAATGAAATCACTTTTGTTCCAGTGCCCAACCATCTGCAACACGGAAGATTTGGTACGAAACAACAGGCATGAATGACTTTCTTGGAGAAACCAAATCGGAGACAGCCATGGCGAAATCAAGAGCTGACTTGTTGAGATTTATCGAACACTGGGAGGAAGTCGACAGCTACCCTGTGATCGAGTACTTTTCGCTTCAGACGGCGAATGAGTTGGCAGTTGAGGGCCTGCTGGAAGTGGTGGAGGCGCCAGATGGTATGGATGTATATCGAATAACAGAAGTCGGCCGGGCTGCTGTCACTGAGCTGAGTTGAGCCGACCGACGCCAATCTCAAGAAGATAACCTGCTGCGGAAGAGAGAAGGATCAATCTCCTTCTTGCGTGGATCGATCACTTAGCGAATCCGAATCGCAGTCGTCATCCATGCGTGTTGCAACCACGGCCAATTGAAGACTCATGAGCAAGCACACTGCATAAACTATGAAAAAGGTCAGTAGTTGGTTCGGCGGAGTGTTTGTCAGTCTTGCTGCCAGAAACGCAACTCCAATTGTCAACAGACAAGCTGAGGGCCATACCAACGTCACACTGAGCGCAAGCAAAACACGACGATTGGTTGTTCCATTCCATTTCCGCCGTCGTATAGAAATAACGATTGTTTTCGCGCCCTCCATACCAGCCCCCGCCAAGATTCCCACATGAAGACAACCGACGACTTGAATGGTTCTAAGGTCCGATTTCTTAGCGTGGGACTGGTAGATTCGACCAGAAAGCGGAGAGAGTACTAGAGCGCCAACAACGCCCCACGCGACCAGCCAAGCTGCATCACCTCGATTGAATTGAGTCGCCAAACTGTTATGGAGAGTCCATCGCATTCGAACTAAGCCTGCACTTAGATAGTTACGATTTTGAGCACACTTGCCGTATTCGCTGTTGAACGCGTCGGAAATTAGAGGCACTCGCCGACTTCTGCGCAGCTCTTACAGGCTTCGGCACGAACGCAATCGGTTGGTGCGAGGCCGAGTCCGCAATCCGTGTGAGCGTTGTCTCGATGATCATCGTCGTGACTTGCTGCTTGCATTCGCAAGATATTGGCCGCGTCACGACATTGGCGAAAGCGATCGCGTGCTCTCCAGGTTGCTCGCCAAATTCCTAAATCCAGCATTGTGGCTCTAATGTGCTGCGAACAAGAATCGCCTCCGTGAAGCACTCGGTGAGCACACACGTACCATTTGTACGGGTAAAGATACTTTTGGTACAGCGTGATTAGAAATGCGGCAAATCGTGCTGGCATCGCGAACAAGGAATGTCTCCGATGCATGAAAACAGATAGCAGTTTTCCGCTTCGACTTTGATGTCTTGGACCTGTTTGTTTATTCCGATCGAATAAACGTTGCCTCAGGCCAGAACATCACTGATGACTCGGCCCCCGACGTCGGTTAGCGATTCTTTGCGGCCTTGGTGGAAGTAGGTCAAGGCTTCGTGATCCAGGCCCATCAGATGCAGTGCCGTGGCGTGGATGTCGTGTAGATGAACTTTGTTTTCGACGGCCTCGAAGCCGAATTCATCGGTCGAGCCGTAGCGTTGGCCGCCTTTGACGCCGGCTCCGGCCAACCACACGCTGAAGCCATAGGGGTTGTGGTTGCGGCCTGGAGCGTTTTTGCCTTCGCTGAAAGGCATGCGGCCGAATTCGCCGCCCCAGATGACTAACGTGCTGTCCAACAGGCCTCGCTCTTCCAAATCCGTGAGCAATGCGGCGATGGGTTGGTCGACTTCAGCTCCGTGTCTGCCGTGGTTTTTCTCGATGCTTTGGTGAGCATCCCAGGTGTCTTCCAAGTGACCGCCGCCCGAATAAAGTTGTACGAACCGCACACCTCGCTCGACCAATCGTCGAGCCACCAAACAGTTGCGACCGTACTCGTCCGTAAGCGATTGGCCTATCCCATAGGCGTCGATGGTCTGTTTCGATTCCTTGGAAATGTCGACAGCTTCGGGTGCCTCGGCCTGCATCCGGTAAGCCAGTTCGTACGCATTGATTCGCGATGCCAACTCGGAGCCGCCGGGTCTTGCATCGAGATGTTTTTGGTTGAGCTTCGCTAGCAGATCGAGTTGCTCTCGCTGAGCCGCACGGGGTACATGGTTGGGGCCTCGCAGATCCAGGATCGGGTCGCCCGTTGGTCGAAACAGCGTGCCGGAATAGGTCGAGGGCATGAAGCCGCTGGACCAGTTGGGTTGGCCGCTGATCGGTCCGCCTCGTTTGTCGAGCATCACGACGTAACCGGGCAGACTTTGATTCTCAGTGCCGAGACCGTAGACGCACCAACTGCCCAGAGACGGCCGGCCGATGAACGTCTTGCCCGTATTGATCGCCACTAAGGCCGATCCATGTGCGTGGCTATCGGTGTGGCACGAGTTCAACACACAAAGCTTGTCCGCGTGTTTACGCACGTTGGGAAAGTAATCCGAGACCAGCAGGCCACTATCGCCGCCTGGTTTGAAAGGCCGCCAGTTGGGCGTCAGATAACCGACTTTGCGACCGCCCGAGTTGATGTACTTCTTGTCTGGCGGCAATTGTTTGCCGGCGTACTTTTGCAGCTCGGGTTTATAATCGAACGTGTCGACTTGGCTGGGAGCTCCGTTCATGATCAGAAAGATGCAAGCCTTGGCTTTCGTCGGAAGCTGCGGTTTCTTCGGAGTCAACGGACCCTTGGCATCATCGGCTCGAGCGACATTGTCAAAGAAGCCATCGCCACTCAGCAGACTGGTCAGAGCCAGGCCGGTGAAGCCAGCACCCATCTCCCACACGAATTCGCGTCGAGTGTTACCGCACGGAAAGAGATTTTGTTGTGTATTCATGATTTACCAGAAATGCCATATCTCGTATGACAAAGCATAATGCCTACGGTGCAAGAAGTTCTTTTATCCCTAACAGTGAATCGATCTCGCCTCGGAGTTTTGATATTTGCTCAAGATAGGGCTCAGCCATCATTCGGTATCGTTCTTCATTTCCCGGCAAAACTTCTCGACGGAGCGCCTCGAGGGCACGCTCAACAGTGCAAAGCTGCTGTTGAGTTAGTTCCAGTGATGTCCGAGTCGACGTCATAACTCTATCCTTATCAGACCTTTTTCTTGAGAGTATGGAATCTGCAATCGATCACACCACTCGGAACGCACTTGAGAAAAGAAATCAACCATGTTCTTTTCGGTTTCCGAATTCCGCGGCACGCCAAAGAGGTCAAGTTCATATCGTCGCTGAATTCGACGGCGTGCGAGTAGATTATACTCGAATGGTTTCACTTCTGCAGTGAAATCCCAGTCTTCCGGCAGTATCAAGATGACATCAATATCATTCGGCTCATCAACGTTGGTCATAACAAAACTACCATTGATGACCAGATCGACACTCCAGTCGACGGCCTGGATTTCGCATACGTATTCATTCAGCTTTCGAAACAAATCACGTCGACGGGTCGTTTGTTGAAACCTTCCGAATCGGTCTTCGATTTCCGCCATTGTTGCAGTATGAATGCCTGGTGGCAGCAAGCCAAACTCGTCGCACGCTGGTAGGCTTGCCATTTCAACTCCCTGGCCTGTACTCGCTAATCGACATAGAGGAATTCGTTACAGTTCAACAACACATGGCACAGCGAGGCCAACGGCAACAACTTACGATCCGGTGGTTGCGTCGTTGGCTTCACATCAACGCTTGTCACCAGTTGGTAGCGGCCCAGCAACTGATTCCACACAGCTCGGCGTTCAACCAGTGTCAATTCGCGGTCGTAAACGATGATCTCGGCAAGGTCGCCGTTCCAGTATTCGCCGTCGATGTTCCCTTGCTGGCCGATGACCCATGGGAAATCTAACTTGCGACCGGTTAGCTGACCTTGGTGCGCCAGCAAACTTCCGTTTTGCCAAACGAATGTCCCTGAGGCGCCGTTCGACGCAGTGAGCAAAAACGGTTTCGTTCGATCGGATACGTTTCCTGCCGCACCGAATGCGTCGGAGAATCGCACCGTGCTGTCTTTGGTCAACCCAAGAAAGATTGAAGAGGTCGAATTGCCTTGCCGTCCCGCCCAGTTCGACAGGATGCCTCGATGCCGATTGTGTTTGGTCGTGTCGGTGACGACCGCGAACATCGTGCAGTTGGCGGAACTGAGCAGCTTGCCGTCGATGTGCAAGAAACGCCGCTGACCGTCAAATCGAATTGCCGGTTGCCCATTGATCGCGTTCTTAACCAGGATTGGTCGTCGATCTGCTACTGACTGATGAACGCCGTGTTTCGAACCGGCCAAGTTTTGCCAAGTGGCAACGCGACCATCTTCGAGCTTCACTCCCGAGTCGGCTCGCAGATGCAACACCAACCCGTTGGTACTTATCTTCGATTTGGCTTTTCGCCAGTCATCACCGCTTTTAGTTTTTGTTGGTGCCAAAAAGTTCTTCTGTTGCGACTTGAGGTGTTGCCTGCTCAATTGCAATTCGTCAGCGGTCGGATTGCGTCCCAGAGCCATCCGCCATGCGAGCAGAATCTGTTCGTTGACATTGTCGCTTTGGCCGGCGATGTGTGTGGACAATGCCGAACTTCGATCGTGCGGAAACGCGTTATTCAACATCGCCAACGCTTGAGTCGGCACGGTGGTGACATCTCGTTGGCCGCATGGAAGCGTTGTGTCGTGCAGATCGAAGGTCGTCATAATCGGAGGCAGCAGGTGCCGCTTCATGTAGATGTAAAGACTGCGGCGCATCTGTTGTTCTTTAGGCGAGGCTGTCCAGGCACTCGATTTTCGTGACAAGCCTTCCAAGGCGTCGCGACTGATCGTGGGACGAAAGCTCACGCCACCCAGCTTGCGGTCCAGCTCGTCTGTCGCGGCCAGCATCGAATCTCGAAGTGCCTCCGCGTCCAGTCGTCTTCGTTCGGCTCGCCACCACAGTGAATTGCCCGAGTCTCGCAAATCATAGTCATCCCGTTTGGGATGGAGCGACGATTGCCGCCACGTGCTCGACATCAGGATCAACTTGTGAATTCGTTTCGGCTTCCACCCGTTCGCAGTCAATTCCGACGCCAACCAGTCGAGCAGTTGCGGATGTGTTGGCTTGGCTCCTCGAAAACCGAAGTTGTTGGGCGAGCGGACGATGCCTTGGCCAAAGTGATGTTGCCAGATCCGATTCACGAAGACTCGAGCGGTCAGCGGATTCTTCGGGTCAACAATCCACTTGGCCAATTGCAATCGCCGGCCTGTCGTCTTCGCATCTTTTGCGGGTCCGTCAAATTGGCGAAACATGGCCGGAACTAACGTTAACGACGCAGGCTCGACGACGGCTCCAGGAGCATGACGGTTTCCCTTCTTGAGCAAGTGTAAGGGGCTCGGCTTCGTCGACACGTCCGTCCAACCGAGGACTCGATCGAACCCGAGTTCTTGCTTTGTCGGGCCACCAAGCAGTTTGCCAGTGCGCGGCTCGATCGAACCAGCCCAAAAAGCCGAGGCGACTCGGTAGTAATCGTCCTGCGGGATCGGATCGAACTTGTGATCGTGACACCGAGCACATTTCACAGTCAAACCCAAGAACGCCGACGACGTGACATGGACCAAATCCTCGAGCCGTTCGTATTTGTAATCCTGAGGATCGTTGGGTTCATCGTTCCACGTTCCCAAGCGTAAGAAGCCAGTGCCGATCGCGGACTGTTCGTTTCGGTTGGGCATCTCGTCGCCAGCGAGCTGCTGGGTGATGAATTGATCATAAGGCAAGTCGTTGTTAATCGCGTCGACGACCCAATCTCGATACCGCCAGGCAAACGGTTTTTCTTGATCGCGTTCATAGCCGGAAGTTTCCGCGTAGCGAACCAGATCAAGCCAGTACCGAGCCCAGCGTTCTCCAAAGTGAGGCGACTTCAACAACCCGTCAACGACTTTGTCCCACGCATTGTTTGATTCGTCCGCGACGAACGCTTCGACTTGTTCGTACGTCGGCGGCAAACCGATCACGCTATAGTAAGCTCTCCGAATCAGCGTCCGCCGATCGGCCTCGGGAGCTGGTTGCATGTTCTTCACCATCAGCTTTGCCAGAACGAAGTGGTCGATTCCATTCGAGACTTGACGCAAATCAGAAAGCGGCGGAAGAGGGTGTCGCTTGACGGGTTGAAAGGACCACCAATCGCGACCGCCACGGACATCGTTGGTGGACTCGTAAAGATCGATTGTGCGTCCCGCAGGCCAAGCCGCTCCGCTCTTGACCCACTCCTTGAAGACGGCTATTTCAGCAGCCGGTAGTGCTTGTGATTCGCCTTGTTTCTGCGGCGGCATCTCGCCATCGACGATCCGCTGAATCAGCGCGCTTTGATTGACGTTTTTCGCAACGACGACAACACCGCTCTCGCCACCTTTCATCGTCGATTTTTGAGTCTCCAGCACCAAGCCGCCAGATTTCTCACGAGAATTATGGCATTCCAGGCAACGCTTAGAGATCAGCGGAGCGACGTCTTTCTCGAAGTCCACATCGGCTGGTGACACCGTGGGAAAGACCAAAAGAATTGTTGGAAGCAAAAGAGTGAATCGCATGATGAAAGACACTCAGCAGGAATAAGAAGGCGTGTTGAACAGCGGAATCGAAAGCGTCGCGTCGACCACTATCATTATTTACTACACCTTAAGCGACCAGCTGAAGAGCGGACAGGCTCGTGCCCATTTTTCTTGACGTAGGTCAACCTACGGTCGGACGCTTGAGATTGTCGGCGGCTGATTCTACTCGCCTGTGGACTCGGTTTCTTCCTTATCGGTGTCGGAGGCGTCTTCATCGTCCATGAGCTTGAACGACTTCATCTCGTAAACTTTTCGGCCGAGCGAGCGTTCGTTGAAAACGTGTTTCACCACTCCAACTCCTGGAGAAACATAGTTCGATATGACGAAGTCTCTGGCATCCTCGATCTGATAATGAAAGCATTCAAGTTTTCCGGCAGGCGTTGTGACTTCAGAATCCGTCGACATCAATCGAATGGTCGAATACTTGATCTCCTGAGTTGCTCCGATTCTTGCCGGATAAGGCATGAATAAGAACTGCTCGCGAATCTCCTTTTTGCCGTCTTTCTCATCAAACAGGATCTCATGTTGTCCGTCAGTTTCATTTCGGACCCAGAAGTCATGACCGAATTCGCTGTAGTGAAACCAAGTTTTGCCGCTCAGCTCGATGGTGCCTAGCACTTCCGATTGAATCTCACCGCTTTTTCTACGTCGTCAGAAGGGCCGAAGTTGGTTTGCTCGTAGGTCCACTTGTTGCCAACAGCTAATCGGATTATCTCTTTGTTCGGATCGCCCTGAATCGGTCCTGTCGCTGATGGCTGATCTGTTGCAGTGGGCGCGTCTGGTGACGTGGAGTCATCCGAACCACATCCCATCAGAACAAGACAAAGTCCTGCTAAGAAGCACAGGGGATTCCGAAATTGGTACATGGCTTTTCTTCCGTTTAACTCAGCCAAAATGAAGTGGCGCGCCGACTCTAATTCCCGGGGTCTTGCGGATAAAGCAAAACGCGGTCATGGCAAAGCAGTATCAAATCGGCAAGCCCGTCGTTGGTGACGTCCGCGATTCGAATTTCTCGCGGTTGAGTTCCGCCGCCGCTGACACCAGAGAAACTCTTTTCTTCAAACACCTGGAATTGCAGTGCGTGTTTGATATCCGCACTGGCTGACGGAGCCTTGGCGGATGTGAACTTCAGGATCTCGATGAAGTGAGATCGCGTGTCGACGCCGATCAGGTCGACTTGGCCGTCGCCATTCAAATCACCGGCGGCGACATCTGCAAAGCGGGCCTTTTCTAACTTGGTCTCGAAGACGCCAACTTCTTCCAGGGCAAAAGCGTTTTGGCTGGCCGCGTAGAAGACGCCAAACTTCCCGCGGCCAAACAACACCAGATCGTTCCTGCGGTCTCCGTTCAAATCCGCGGTGTGCGATGAGAGATACGGAAAGCCCGCCAAATCGACGTCCGCCCAGGGCTGAAACCCCGAGCCTTCTTTACGCAAGATTCTGAGCTTTTGCACGCCGGAATCGAACATGGCCACTTCGTCACCATCTTTGCCATCCAGGTCCAAGCTGGCGACGCCACTGAGCTTTGTTTGCGATTCGTCGACATTGAATTGCTCGACAACCTGCCAGCGAGATTGCTCATCCAACTTCAATCGCCGAGCAAATCGTTCTTGAGCGACGAGAACTTGCGGTCGCCCTTTCGTTCCAAAGAACAACGCACCCGTGGACGTGTTGTCAAACTGGTTGCTTCCTTGCGTGGTCAGCTTCGCGAGCTTGCCCTCTTGGAAGCCGAACACCTCGATGCCTCGACCGAGCTTCAAGAACACCATGATCTCGGGTTGGCCGTCTTGGTTGGCGTCCATCACCCGGATTTGATCGGGAGTGCCACCGAGCTTGACGGCGTCGGAGATTACCGATTCTGCCCAGCCATCGCCCTTCTTGGCAAGCTGATGAAAGCGATAGGATGAGGAGCCGTCTTTGACCAGTACCACGATCTCGTCGAGACCGTCTTTGTTCGTGTTGAGTGTCTCGAGAGCCAACGGAGCTTGGTCGAACGGCAACGATTGCGGAAACGTCAATCGGTTGTTGGCAAGGTGCGACACACCGACCGTCTTTTCCTTCGTGCTGAGTACCACGACGTCAGGCGTTTTGTCACCGTCGAGGTTAGCGATGCGAACGTGTTCGACACCCAGGTAACTGGGAAACGTCTCGCCCAGATTCAGGCCAGTTTGCGGTCGTTGGCGAAAGGCGACGACTCCCGCCGCTTCCGGATCGCCGACCAAGACATCTTGCAGTCCGTCACCGTCGATGTCTCCGATGGCCATGTCGCGTTTTGTTCGCGAGCCGGTGGGCCCGATTCCGTATTGAATCAACTGTCCGGTTAACTTGTCTTCTTGGCGCGGCCGTTGCGAAAGGCGCAAGACTTTGATTCGTCCAGTCTGATCTTCGATCGTCAGAATCTCACTGCCCGGTCGTCCGTCGATGTTGGCAATCGTCAAGACCGTGCGGTTTTGCTTCATATCGAATTGCAGTTCCGGTCCCATCTTGCCATTGGGCAACTGCAATCGGACGCAAAGCGAGGGTGTATCGCCGACAGCCATGTAACTCAAATCGGCCAAGGCATCGCCGTTCAGATCGGCGACTTGCGAGAGGATCAGCTTGTCTGATGTATTCATCAAGGCCATCGGCGGGGCTAACTCGTTGGCCTTGGTTTGGTAGATAAAAAAGGACTTGCTTTTTCCCAAGACCACGAGATCGGTGCGTCCATCATTGTTCAGATCGCCACTGGATAAAACCCACGGTATTGGTTGAACGTCGGGCAATCGGATCTTAGTCCGCTGCGTCCATTGACCGGACTTTGGCTGCCAACGAACGACCAGTGTTTCCGGTGTTGCGAAGTAGGCGATATCCGTCAGCTTGTCGTTGTTGAAATCACCCAACGTCAGTGATGAAATCTGATGATCGACGGCGATCTTTTGGTGGTCGAAACGCCAACCGTCGCCGACGAAATTGACATCGGAATTCTTCTTTTGCCGCGCGAGAGCCGCCTTGCGATCGGCTTGCTGCACCAGGACATCCAAGCGGCTGTGACTGTTATCAACAACGACCAGATCATTCAGGCCGTCGGAATTCATGTCACCGACGTGCATGTTGTTCGAACGTAGGTCGAGTTTGAAGACCTCCAAGCCTTGGAAGCCGTAGTACTTTGCCAAGGGTCCGTCGTCAGCGACCGAATGGGAAATGGCGATGAGAGTAAGAAACGCAAAGATGAAGTAGCGCGTCATTCTTGATTTCCGTTGTCGATAGGTGTCGAACGGTGAATCCGGTAGCACAGGCCAAGATAGCGTTTTGCTCAACCAGTGTCATCTGTGTGATTCATTCAACAGGGAATGCACTGCCCGTACGGGACTTGATTCTTGCATCCAGTTTACGAGAACCGTTACCATGGGTGGCTGGGGTCGAGTCTTCGAGCCCTCAGATGCGAGGTATTGGGGGCTCGAAGACTCGATCCCAGCCACCCGTTCGCCGCGCAACAAAAAAACGCGAATGAAAAGTCCAGAATCTAGACTCTCCATCCGCGTTCGGCTTGGATCGATTTTGCTTCTAGGCTCGATCGCCCTCTGGTCGATTGGGTCGGTCGCCATCTCCGGGACCTCGGTCGCCAGGACCACGGTCACCATCGCGAGGACCAGGTCCTCGGCCACCATCTCGAGCATCCGAGTCACCACCAGGACTTCGGTGATCTCCACCAGGTGCATCGGGACCACGACGGTCTGAACCCGGGCCGCGACCAGGACCACCCGGTCCACGTCGCGCGTCTGGTCCACCACCAGGCCCGCCCGGTCCACGTCGGGCATCTGAACCACGGCTGGAGCTACCAGGCCCGCGTCGGTCACCATCACCGCGTCCGCCGCGGTCACCATCGCGACCACCACTGGAGCGTTGACGCATCATTTCTCGCAGACGATTTCGGAACTCTTCGCTCATATTGGGACCGCGATGACTTGGTCCACGTTGAGCACCAGGACCACGATCGCTCGGACCGCGGCCACTTGGACCACGTCGATCACTAGGGCCGTGGCCGGTTTTCGGATGAGAGTCGACTTTTGCGCCCGGCCCACCTTTGCCGCGACCGTGATGTCCGCCGTGGCCTTTACTTGGGCCGCGTCCGTGTCTGGCGCCTTTGCCTTTATGATGGCCTGTGCCACCGTGACCTCGATGGCTGCTCTTGCCACGACTGTGACCCCGTCCGTGTCCGCCACGATGAGCGCCTTTACCGTATCCATGACCGCCGCGATGGGAGCTATGTCCTTTGCCTGGTCCACGACGACTCGGTCCACGTTGAGCCATTGGCGGGCCGATTCGACCAGAAACACGTCCAAATCGGGAACCCCCTGGAGGGCCGCTAGGTCGTCCGCCACCACGGCGTGCCATTGGAGGGCCACCATGACCAGGTCCACCCCGTCCTGGTCCGCGGCCGCGGTCGAATTTTACCAATTGAGCATCAACGCTAGCCTTGGCGTGATTGCTCGCACCTTTTTGTCTTTTCGGGCCTGCTTTTTCCGCCGTGGCCGTTGATGCAGACATCATCAATGCCACGGCTATGGAACTGGCCCAGAACGCTTTCATCCAGCTCATCATGTTCCTTTCCCGCTTGTGATCAAATTGGTTGTGCCAATAGTACAGATACGTTGGCATTCGTGATCGTACACCGCAAACTCCCAGTTTCTAGCAATTTGCTAGCGGCGTCGAGGCCGAAATGCGTTACACTTACAAGGTGAAATGCGCAAGGCGAATTGCGAGAATGAACAGTTAGCCGCAAGTGTGGCTTGGCGAGAAAATCATGTCCGAAGTCCTCGAGAAAAAAGTACTGGATCGTCTCAGTAGTGATGGCGAGCAGGTCGTTGCCGAGCTCTTTACGAAGCACGACAACCAGTTTCGAAGACTGCTTGAGTTTCGAATGGACCGCCGTCTCTACGGTCGCGTCGACTCCTCGGACATCTTGCAAGAGGCCTATTTGGACGCGGTCAATCGCATCGATCACTACCTTGGTGATCTGACGGTTTCGGTCTTCGTATGGCTTCGAGGCATCGTCAATCAGACCTTGATCAACGTGCATCGTCGGCACCTGGGCGTTCAGGCTCGCGATGCCGGCAGGGAAGAAAACCTTCGCAAAGGCGGACCGCACACAACGTCTGATTCGTTGGCCGCCCACTTGGTGGGACACCTGACTTCTCCCAGCCAAGCCGCGATCAAAGCCGAGATGACGATGCGGCTCGAAGAGGCTCTTGACGGCATGGACCAGATCGATCGCGAAGTCCTGATTCTGCGCCACTTCGAGGAACTCACCAACAACGAAGTCGCCGAGGTGCTTGGCCTTCAAAAGGCAGCGGCAAGTAATCGCTACGTTCGCGCCCTCGCTCGATTGAAGAAGATTCTCGAATCGATTCCTGGGTTTCTGAGCGGGGAGTGAGTGGCAAGATGCAGCCCAAAGCTCTTTTCACGCTCTTGCTTGTTACCTTCCTTAGTGCTTCTTGTATTGGTCAACGTAACACGAGGCTGCTGCGAGAGTCCGCTCCGCTTAATATACCGGATGAGCTATTCGGCTCCTTCGACGCTGGGAAAAGCGAAGAGCTGTTGCAATATCTCTGCTGCAATCCGCGCTGGGAAGTCCGAGAAGAAGATGGGATTCGATTCGCCATTCGGCAGGAGAGCCTTGCTGGAAAGTTTGAAACCACCCGCGATGGCTTCTATAGCGAGATGACTTCGTCCGGAAATTATGCAACGACAACACAAGTCATTCTGTCATTTGAAAGACCGCTGCAAGATGCAGAAAGTATGACAACAAAGGCCAAGCTTCCAGCAACCTGTAAACGACTTCTCATTGCTGAACCGGACGGAATTACTGGATACAGCTCACATTTGGTTGTAGAAGGTAATGGCCTCTTTTTGCAAATCTTCGAATCAAGCCCTGAGGCACGTCGGCAGTTCACGATTCTAGCCTTAGAGGAGATTGCGCGTGAGCTTACTACGGTTGGAACTTACATCGAAAAATTCTCAGTGCCAACCAGTATCCATACGGTCCAAAACAAGCAAGTTTTAGATGCATTTTATCCCAAGGCCGCCTCAACTCGAAAATCTCTCGAAGTAACGGATGGGTTTCAATCCGGGATTTACTTCCTCTCGTCGAGCTTCAACCCACGTCGACCAGGATTTGCTTTTGTACGAGTGTTTGACGATTCAGGAAATCGACTCTCAAGTGATTCTTTCGAACTCGCGTCAAAACGATTTGTTGGTTGGAGCGATTCTGATTCTGACTACTTTGAGTACGCAGTCGAATTCATGGTCGGGTTTAGTCCCAACACGGTTCCCAGGAATAAGCCATTCACGGCGCGTATCGAGGTGTGGCACAACTCTAATGGCAGTGAAAAAATGGCGCTGACAACGACACAAACAGTCGAACGTTGGCAGAGGTGAACCCCGCAGCTACCACTGATTCTGAAAAACAAGGCGAACTGCGTAGACGAAGCCTTGAATATTTCTGGGATCCCAGTAAAATCGGTGCAGTTCTGCTCAACTACCCACATCTTGCGCGGGCAGACTCGGAAATCCTTTCTGGTTTTCGACTTATATCACCTCAATCAATCTCAATTCTCAACCGTAGGGTTTCCTAATCCTATTTGAACTGTTCGCACTTCCCGCTCTATTCGAGCGTTACGCTTAGCAACCCTTCCCTGCTCACTTCGAGGACCCACTATGTCTCTTGCCGTCTTAGAACCCGAAATGGATATGGAATCACGGCAACCTGAACCGTTTGATTCGCCCGAGACTGAAGCAATCAATTCTCAAGCTGACAATCAAAGCCACGAAATCGTGCAGTTTTGCAAGATGCTCTCGGATCCGACACGACTGCGGATCATGCAGTACCTGGCCGAGAACAACGAGCTTCATGTGACGGCGCTTTGTGACTTGTTGCATCAGAGTCAACCGGCCGTGAGCCATCACTTGGCTTTGCTGAGATCCTCAGGCTTGATTGCCCCACGGCGTGATGGCAAGCACAACTTCTACTCCGCCCGCAAAGAACACATCGGCGGCGTTCTGGCCACATTGGCTGCTGCCATTGGGGAAGAGAAAACCAGCGACGAATCCGAACCGATGAAGTTCTTTGGCTAAGATGACGGTTTACGAAGCCGCCGGTGAAGCAACCTTACGGGAAATTGTCGCTGACTTTTATCGTCAAGTTCCCGAAGACGAGATCCTTGGACCCATGTATCCGGCAGAGGCTCTCGCGGCTGCCGAGCAACGTTTGTGCGGCTTCATTATCTATCGGTTCGGTGGACCTCAAACATATATCGAGGAACGCGGTCACCCTCGATTGCGCATGCGGCACGCGGCCTTTCGGATTGATCAAGCCGCCCGAGATCGATGGGTCGAGCTGATGGATGCGGCCATCGCTCGGCAGGATCTAGCCGAAGAAATCGCGACGCCGATTCGCGAGTTTCTGCACGAGTCCGCGACATTCTTGATTAACGTGGGCTAGTGGCTGGGGCTTCCAGCCGCAGCCCAAACTACCGTCGGAAGTCTATATAAAAGCTGCGGCCAGAAGCCCCAGCCACGTGATCACTGGAAGATCCTGCCCGCATACCCTACGACGCGATTGGTGTCACCAGTCACGTCGGCCGAGGTCGCGTAGCCAACCGTGCGCGATTGATGCAAACGGTTGAGCTTCTTGAGCGTCTTCAACACGATCACCGCGGGAATCATTCCGCACATGCTGATGTGATTGGACGAGCACACATTGAACAGAGCGTCAGGATCCAGTCGATCTAGTTCCTTCAGCGCCAATGCGTCCAATCGCCGCGTTTCTTCATCGTTGGCGTAATGATTCATGTCGCTCGAGATCAATAGCAGCGGCGGTTCATCCATTTCCTTGATGACTTCCGCCAACGCATCGGCAGCTTGCTCGCAGCGGTCTAAGTTACCACCGCCAAGTGCCAGGCCAACAACTTTGGTCTCGGGCGATAACCGATGAATGATCGGGAGTTCCACTTCGATACCGTGTTCTTGCTGATGCGCGGCGGCATCCATCTGCAAGCCAGGAATGCTGTCGGACAACTGCTTAGCCAACGCATAGTCGCTGTCGACATTGCCGCCGGGAAGTTTCCAAACGTGGTGCGGAGCCACGGACCACTCGACACCGTTCGGTGTGTGCTTCGGGCCGATGCAAATGACCGACTTGGGAAACTTGATCCGCTTCAACACGTCGGCCGCCAACTGACCGGAGAACCGCCAACCAGCGTGTGGCACCATGGCTGCTTTGCAAGGTTCGACAGGAGCATCGCCAGCAAGCATGCGATCTAGCTCCGCGTTGATCTCGGCATCTGTGCCGGGATAGAATTTGCCAGCCACTCCAGGCGAGCGTTCGGATTCACCGCGCACGGCCTTTGGTACGGATGAACCAGCCAAGCGATTGCCGCTGGATTGAATGGCCATACTGTAAAGCGCCGAGAAATTCGGATCGGCAACCTGCGTGAGCTCGGCCGCCTCTTCGACCAGCTGTTCGGATGAGAGACTACGATCGAACAGCCAGCCTGTCTTGTTGTGTTCAATCACCAACACACATCGTGACTCAAGACCGTTCAAATCGGGCTCGGCAACAGTCCCGTGCATGGCCGAGTCGTACATGATCGAGATTTCAAGATCGAACTTCCCGCTCATCATGCCGCGCCGTCGAAGTGTGGCGGCCAGATCACTGCATAGCGAGAACAACGTCGATTGCAACGGCATTTGCTGTTTCAGATTCAACCGCGAAAGATTGATATCGCGCGAGCTTCCTGGAGGCGTGACCACAACCGCCGCACCATTCACATTCGAATCCGAAACATTGGGGCAGTAATACATGGGCGTCGAACCCCGAATCACCGCCGCGATGGTGTCACGGCAGTATTGTTCGAGGGCTCGCATATCGGAGTCGACATAAAGCGGCGGCGCCAGTGGGAACTTGCCGTCGCCATCAACCAATCCGCCACGAATGGCCTTGCCCGCAAAACGGAAGATCGTCGTATCGTCATCCTTCCAACTGGTTGGAGGCACGCCGGCTTTGATGCACACTTGTTGCAAGAACTGCTCGGTGTCCCAGCCCGCGTCAACGGGAACGCCGGGTAACAACAGTCCTCGGTTTTGACCTTTGATGAGCTGAAGTCCATGCGTGCCGACTTGCACGGCGTTGATGCGATCTTCGCCGCGCTCGTTGATTTTCTCGGGTGCGAACAACAGCCAGACTTCCATGTCCAGGTGAGGCACCTCGCTGGGCGAGATTCTGGGAAACCGTGGATCGTTTGTAGCCGTCCGATGAGCGGCCTCGGCCAAGCACTTTTGCAGTGGCATGGTTTGCCCGAACGATCCACAACACGACCGCAACCGACCCTTGCGCTTCAAACTGGTAAACACTCCTGAAACCGGCGCGTTGGCGATGCTGCTGAGATCCGGTGGAGTGGCTCGGCGGTCAAGCGTTGCCGCACCGATGTAATCGGCGGCGGCTTTGCGAATGAGTGATTCTTGATCGGACGTTAATTCGATGGAAGTTGGGGGAGCTGCTGTTGCTGTCGCCATCGGGCGAGCCTCCTTGTTTGCCGCTGCCGTTTGCGTCGGCACAGCTTTCGGTGCGGGTGCCGAAGGTTTCTGATTCAAAAACTGCAACGCCTGAGCGATGGCGTCGGCCGTGTTGTCTGCTTGTTGACCTTGTTGCGTCATGTTGTTGCCTGAAAGCGATCCGTTGAATTGCCGCATGTCGACTCGTTGTCGTTTTCTTCCCCAAGCGCCGGGCCGAGCCAAAAAACGCCCAGGCATCTCATGTTCACAGTGAACGCATCGATTGCCCTTCAACCCATAGCGGCCCAACTGATACCAGTCGCGTTCGATAACCAACTGTTTGCAGTTCGAGCAATAAGTGCTCTGCCGCGCCAGGTCGTTGACATTACCGACGTAGACGTGTTTGATGCCCGTGTTCAACGCGATGTCGCGTGCCGTAATCAGGGTCTCGTGCGGAGTGTTGCCGCGGTCTCTCATGCGAAAGTCCGGGTGAAACGCACTGAAATGAACGGGGACATCGTCGCCAACATTCTCGAGAACCCAGTCGCACATTTTTCGTAGCTCGCCCGGGTCGTCGTTGGCGTCTGGAATGATCAGGTTCGTGATTTCAAACCAAATATCTGTTTCGCGCTTGAGCCAAATCAGCGTCTCAAGAATTGGCTCGAGATGAGAGAGCGTGATCTTGTAATAGAACTCTTCAGTGAACGCCTTGAGATCCACGTTGGCAGCATCGATGAATTCGTAGAAAGGTCCTCGTGCTTCTGGCGTGATATAGCCCGCTGTCACTGCCACGTTTTTCACGCCGGCTTCACGGCAACTCTTGGCGGTTTCGATCGCGTACTCGGCCCACACAACGGGATCGTTGTACGTGTACGCGACGCTGTGACAGCCCAGTGACTTGGCGGCGCGAGCGATATCGTCGGGCATCGCCAGTTCGCTCAGCTTCTCGACCTCTCGCGACTTCGAGATGTCCCAGTTCTGACAGAACTTGCAACCCAAGTTGCAACCGGCCGTTCCAAAGGAAAGAACACTGGTTCCCGGGTAAAAGTGATTGAGCGGTTTCTTCTCGATGGGGTCGATGCAAAACCCGGTGCTGCGACCGAAGGTGGTCAGCATCATTTCGTTGTTCAAATTCTGCCGCACGAAGCAAAAGCCGCGATCGCCCTCTTTCATGGCACAAGCGCGTGGACAGAGGTCGCAGATGATCCGGTCACCGTCGCGGTGCCACCAGCCGCCTGGTTTGAGGAATCGTTCCTCGTCAGCGGTGGGCCGGTCTCTTGCCGGAAGAATCTCAAGTTGCTGATTCATCAGCGTGCCACCTCAATGTTCACAAGTACTCCGTCGGGCCGAATTGTATGTTGCAACGCTGCGGAGTCGCAATGTGAATCTGAGGTGTGCTGTTGTTCGTTAGAAGCCCGGCTTTTCGGAAAAGCCGGGCTTCTTGTCGCCAAATCGTTCGGCTGTGAAAACACATTCATGGTGGAGTCAAGATTTGCCGATTTTATCGATTAGGCGCATCAGCCGACGAACCGACGCCTGCGCGCGGGCTAAAGCCCACACTCCGGTTTCACCATCATCAAACATAGAGAATCGCCATGTACGAACAGTATTGGGGTTTGAGCAAGAATCCGTTTCTCTCGACGTTGGAACAAACCACGTTTCAGGCGACTGGGCCTCACGATGAAGCTTTGTCACGGCTTTTGTATTTGACGGAAAACCAGCGGCGTTTCGGGCTCTTGATTGGCCCAGCCGGAACCGGCAAATCGTCGCTTCTAAATACGCTGAACAAGCAGGTTGCTCGAGGCACTCATCAGTTGGCTTCGTTGGATACGGTCGGCTTAAGCAGCCACGAGTTGCTTTGGCAAGTCGCCGTGGCCTTGCACTTGGCACCGGCGGAATCTGTTTCTCGGTGGAACCTGTGGCGAATGATCGATGATCACGTCAGCGCGTTGGCTCAATCGGGAATCCATTGGGTGCTGCTGGTCGACCACTTGGAGCGAGCGGACGCCGATTGCTTGCCCTTGCTGGAACGATTGCTGCACCGATCACCGAGCTTGACCGTGATCGCCGCCGTCAGAACGAGCGGCCTGGCCGCGATCTCGCCCGTCCTGAGCGAACTGTCCGAGCTACGGATCGAGCTGACACCCTTGGATCGAACTCAAACCGCTGACTTTATCACAGGCCTGTTGGCGCAAGCCGGATGTCAGCGAGAAGTCTTTCTGCCATCCGCCGTCGATAGCATCTTTCGTCATTCCGTTGGAATACCGCGCGGCATTACGCGGCTTTGCGATCTCTCGTTGTTGGCGGGAATGAGCGAAGAGTGTCAGCAAATTGGCGAGGACATCGTCGAGTCTGCTGCTTACGAATTGCAATACCGCACACGTCCGGCCGCTGCTTTGAGTCCAGCGACGGTTTGAACGAGGAGAAATTAGTCATTAGTTATTTGGGATTAGCATTTGTCATAGAGAGGACTTGTTGTGATTTGAAATCAAAATCTGAGATCTTCATCTCTTTCAATGACAAATGCTAATCCCAAATAACTAATTCCTCCTCCTCTTCGCATCGCAGAACAAAGACTCCAACAAAAAAGCCCCGACCAAAATGGCCGGGGCTTTTTCGATGGCGCCGATTGTCAGTCGTGACGCATCAAAAGATTGCAGGCTAGCTCGACAGCGATGCGTAAGGTTCGGGTTGAGAGTTTTGGGTTCCAAGCTGGAGCCAGCCTGCTGTGAGGGGCAGGGTTTTGAGCCTCGTTAGTTTTCGTTCCGTGGAGCGACCGGAACGATGTCGGCTTCGCCATCACAGAAGTCGGCGGAATCGTCGAATCCGCTTCCAGCTCGCGAGCCGAAGTGTCCATTGACGCCGGAATAGCGATAGCTTTGATTGATGGAACCGAAGGCCGATGCGACGTCTTCCAGTTCTTGATTGATTGCAGCGGACAATTCCGAAAGTCCCGCAACCAATCCCAGCACCGTGATGGTCGAGATCAGGACCAATTCCGCAGAAACAACAAAGCCGGCTTCATCATTAAGCAGTTGGGTCATCAGGTTCATGGTGTTGTGCCTCCCGAAGAGATTTGCGGCGAGTGTCTAGGTCGCCTGGTTGTCGTCTTGTCGGGAGAACTGTAAGGCAATCGAAATACCAGTCGTTCAAGAATCTGAACACCCGCGCCAAACCGTTGCCTTAACATCACTTAGGGGACACACGAGTTAACCAACTTGTTGTCATGTTGAGGACACCCAGTTTTAAGGATGTTGTCATTACGCAGCATTGAATCATAGGAAATCGACGTAACTGAAGGGTTTCAATTCACTTACCACAAATGTTGCCAGCCCAAGGCATTGCAGCTTAAACGCAACACCGTTTGACGACTTCCAGTTGCAGATCTAGAGTGAAGCCAATTATCCGTTTTCGTGACATCAATGTCACACATAACCATGTTGGCGGTACGATAATGGCGCTTTCTGAGGCAGAAATCTGTGCTCAACTTCGCGAGGTGTTCCCTGAACTACGCGAGGACCTGAACGACGAGTGCTTCCAGGCAATTCATCTACAACTATCGTGCTTGATGCGTGCGACGCAGGCTGCTATTAGCGACGCGGACCGCAAATTCCTTCAACGTGCTTTCGCGTTTGCCGACAATTCATGTCGACTTGGTGACCCAACCGTCAAGAATGCCATCGCTGTGTCATTCTTGGAACATCTCTCCTTCCCTGACACCAAAAAGCGTCGCCGGAGCTGGGCGTTCGACATGATGACACCGTTACTACAACAGGAGTATCGTGAGGTCATGGCGTATTTGAACGCTTTGCACGATCGTCCGTCCTGACACGCCCGCCAACAACGTGTGGCCGCTGAGTTGCGGCATCCATGCCGCAAACGCCTTCCATCTTCATTCAACTCGGGCGCAGGTTGTATAATCTTCTGGTTGGTCAACGTCTTTCGCTTCGGTCGGTACTGGCTCAACCGGTGTGTTGATTTGATTTATCTTCGGAGCGGGCCACAACTTCCAAGATTTCTTGAAGTTTTAGGATTCCACCAGTCAATCCGCTCGCCATCGCAGGTGTTTGCTTCTTGCCGTCTTCCGTCCGCAAGCTTTGATGCGGTCGGACAAAGTTGTACCAGCAGAAGAACAGTGATTGCATGGCACGATGGTGGTCGAGCGCCTTGCTGAATCCGTTTGTCAAACGTGCGAATCGTCGCATTTGCATGCGAAGTGTCAAGTTCAATCGCTCGACGTGGCTTGTGCAAATCTGTTGTTCGTCGGGGCTACCGAACATCACTTTCTTTTCGATGGCCACTATGTTGGCGGGCGAGTATCGCGTTTCGTTTTGTGCTGACTGGTACGTTTTGATAAGCATTGCGAAGTCGACATTGCTGCGGAACGTGAACGGCACCGTACTTTGGTACGCGCCAAGTCCATCAGTCGTCATTTGAAACCGGCCAGTGATTGCGCGTTTCAACTTGTTCATGAAGTCTTGGCAATCATCGCCATCGCGTTGGCCAACGTGATAAGCAAGGACAAGCTTTGTGTCGCGTTCGATCGCAATCCAAGTCCAGCTATCGCCCATGTCTTCGGAAGCGCCGATTCGTTTGCGCGTCTTCTCTTTCATGCCAACAAACGACCAGATTTCGTCAGCTTGCACGTCAGTAGCTTCGACGTCCTTGATCATTGCGCGAGAGAAAGTTTCGCAGCGTTCGCCAACAATTAAGAGTAAGTCACCAAGTGTGTTTCGGCTAAGGCCAGTCATTCGAGACGTCGCACGCAGGCTCATTCCTTCGAGCAATAGATTCAAGGCCGTGCATGCCTTGTCTAAGTCGATTCGCATCTTTCCAAGCGGCGCAGTCGAACTGTTTGCCTCAGAATACGTCTTACCACAGTCGTTACATCGGAAACGTTGTGCTCCCTTACGAGTCTTTCCGAACTTACTACTGTTTTGATGTTTGCATGCAGCGATCATCGCGATTTGACTTCCCCTTAGGGCAAATCGCGATAGAATGAAGTTCTCTAGGCTGCATTCAGGCGATTCGCCAGATTGTGGTTTTGCCTCGATTCGATTGCCGTCGTTTCGAGGCGTTTTTGTTCTTTGGGTTGCCGCCCAAAGCACATCTACATTGTATCATCGACGATATTTTTGTCCACCCATAAAGTTCTTGTATTGACTTTTATTTGGGTGGTCGTAAAATTCCGGAATGAATGATTCAAATGAAGCACGGAAACGTGGTCGACCATCTACTGGGTTAACGCCAAAGCGATACTTTCGCATGGATGACGATTCATGGAGCGAGATTGTAAAAGCTGCCGAATCGCAAGGTGAATCGGCCAGCGAGTACATTCGGCGAGTGATGCTCAGAAGCGCTCGGACCATTAATGGGAAGTCGAGCTAGAGCGGAGAGCGGGGGATTCGAACCCATCCGTGCGGACGGACCCCTCCGGCAGATTATAAGACTGCTGCGCCTCCAAGACGCGGGACCGTTCTCCATTAACGAGGCTTCGTTGGAGAATCGGTGAACGTTTCGACAATCATTTCGCTGGTGGCTTCTTCCGACATAAAGTCGAGATGCTCAAATGGTGATCGTTGCTCTTTGCCAGGCTGGATTGTTTTCAAGAAAACTCTCGACGTTGCGGGCGGCAGCTCGCTTCTGCTTAGTCAAGCGTTCGTCTGCCTGGTCAAAGGCTTGCAGCGCGTGCGAAAGGCTCATTGTGTGTATTTGGTCGTACCGCACTTCAAAGAGCAGCATATTTCCATTTGCGTCTACGGATGTTGGGACTTTGGCGGGAATCATCGCCTTGACAGTATGGCCTTGCGGGTCAACAACTCGCGCTCTTCGAATTGCCTGACGTGCTTGTTGTTTCAAGATCTTCATTGGGTCAAGCTTGGGCATATCGTATATGCCCTACGCTTAATGCCCATTCTAAGTACGGTTCAAGAACAAACGAGCCAGGGTGATTTTTCTGGTATTCAGCTATCGACCACTGCCAATATTCCGTTCCAGATTTAGCCAAACTTGCTGTCGACATGTTCTCGAATCTCCTTTGCGGCCGTTGTTAACTCCGCCGCGAGGCTTTCCATGAGAGTCTTCGTGTACTCGGTTCGATTTTCATCCCAGTCCGGATGTTCCAACATTTGGCTAATCGTCCCGTAATCAGAGCGCATCTTGGTAAAAAAACCACTCAAACCGTGCATCCAATTCAACACTTCGTTCGTCGCTTTATTATTCAGTCCAGGCATATTTTCTCTTTAGGTCATTACAATGACTGTGGGGGATGAATTTTTCACGCTGCAATCGACCGACGACAATCCCATCTGCAATATCCAACATTCTGGCAAAACGCCGAATATCTTTCTTGCTTTTCAGTCGGCGAAGTTGCGGTAAATACGCCTGCGGAATCAGTGTGTCTCTCGCGAAGCTGTTCGCTTCTTTTTCTTCAACAGTGTCGTCACTCATGCCGTCATCAACAAATACCTGTTTTTTTCCATGCTTCAGTATGTGACCTGCCTCGTGAAAAAACGAAAACCAAAACTGATCGTTTGTCTTGAATTTCAGGCTCAACATAATCACACACTTATCCTTAGACAGCCACTTCGTTACACCGCTTACACTGGCGTTTGCAATCTCCTTAACCATTACCAAAGCTACGCCAGCGGTTGCACAAAGCTTTACAGCCTTCGCAAATCCATCCGCACCAGGCAATCGCGTTAGCGGGCGAACGTCACGCACAACCTGTTTAAATGCGGTTGCATCATACGGCGAACACTGAATGTCCTTTGCTCGGTGTTCACCCATGCGAATCCAAGCAGCCACTTTCCCTGGATATGTTACTTGCGATTTACTGCCTCTAAATTGTACCTGAGGCTTTAGCCATACAGTCTTCCATGCGTTCACGCTCGAAACACCAAAGAACTTCAACGTTCGCTTAATCAAAAGGCCAGGGTCATCCGTAGCGTCGATGAAGCCTCGGTCAACCAACTCCTTGACTGGAATGTCTTTAAGCCACGCCTTCATCGAAGAGAGCTTGGATTGCACCGAACGCTGCAACTGATCATCGCGATAGCGAGACTCCAGGTTGTTCCAGAATCCGGCCGCAACACCTAACGCCATTTCTAGCTTCTGCGCGGTTTCGTATGTTAATGGTGCCGAACCGTTAATAATCTGATTCAGTGTTTTTACAGTGAGGTCCGTGCGCGCAGCGAGGTCAGGCTGCGACATCCCCTGTTCTTCCAGCAGATCACGTAATACCTGCCCCGGTGAAACAGAGTAATCAGGATTAAAATCGAACATATCACTCCCCCGCTCAATGGTAATCGCGGATATCAAGTATCGTCACTCTTGTGACTTGCACCCAAACCAATGCACCCGATTCTGATCGGGGCACTGGGTCGTGATTCGGAAAAAACACGAGCCGCATCGGATGCACTAGGTCCAAAGCAAGGCAGCCTGATAAGTCGCCAGTCAATTCATGACATCGACCTAGCACGCCTCGCATTTGCTCCAGCGTATCCGCAACACTCAGCGAAAACAGGCGAATCTGAATCTTGTTCGCCATTCTGTCACCGTATTCGCCACGCAACTTCTTTTCAGAATTGCAAATCTTCTGAAGTTTCTTATTCGAAAACTTGATGTCCCCACCTTTATCCTACAAGAAGAAATAATTTACCAATAAGGTAAATACTTTTCAAGTTTGAAATCGAAAAAGATGGAATCAGTACGTTCATGTTATGTTTCACTCAGAACCCACTGTCCAGCGGATTCGCGAAACTGCGGTTTGCGCCTCTTTGTGTCACGCAACGACTTGTGCATCGTTTTTACATCGACAGTCGGATCGTAGCCACGTTCCAAGAGCCATGGCCGAAATTGGGCGTCCCAATTCGCGCAACACCGTCTCTGCGGCTTCAACGAGCGTCATGTCATCCCACTTGCTAACGGACGGACCGTACTCTACGGACGCAAACATGGCGACTTCTCGGCAACGACTGCGGCGCATGCGTTTGATCTGACCACGTTTGATCATTCGATAGAGAGTCGATCGAATCAGATCGTGATCGCTGTAATTGAGACCCAGCCACGATTCGAGATCAGAGACGGTAAAGCATGCGTCCGTTGGTATGACTTGCAAGATGCGTTCGTGTAACGGTACTGACGAGCGTTTGCGTTTCTTCGGAGCTAGCTTGCAACGTAGGCCGTCTAAGCTTCGGATCGTTTCGCGGTATTCCTTGCGAGCCTCTCGTATGGCCGCATCACGCTTGGCCGCCGCTTGCCGTTTGAGTTCGTCGAAAGCTGTCATGCGTGGTAAACTACCAGCGTTACACGACGCCGCAAGCACTAGCGGATTTCAACACTTTGTTGGACCAGTACCCTTCGGTCTGGGGCGGCGTCGGCCACACAACCCGTTGATGCTCTGATGGCTGACGATTGCGAAATCACTGACGAGCAACTTGCTGATTGGATCGGTCCATACTCGCCGCGCCCTGAAGCCGGTGCCCCACCACCTAACACTTGTCCGCAATGCAAAACGTGGGTCGATCCCAGCAACGTCTTTGATGTTGGCGGGTGGAACGGATGCTCGGCAACAGCTTTCGCCAGTGGCCCAATCTTTAGAATTCAATGTCCAATTTGCAAAGCGGATCTTCGTTCGTACCACAACGTTCGGGATGAAGACGGCAACATCCCCGATGATCCATTGCCGCTTGATCTGGTTTGGGGATTGGCCGATTCCGACACATGACGCACCGCCCAACAAGGCACGTCCGCAGGGCGGAGTCACCTTCGGCGTAGTGCAACCACCGCTCGCGTAATACAATCAATCGTAATTCAACCATTTACTCCTTCGGCACGGGCCGCGACGGATGATCTTCCCGTTAGGCGTACTTGGCGATTGCGGTCGTCTCATGCTTCGGTAGTCGAATACGTGTTATCCTTCAAACTCTATACAGGGTCTCTTTTAGCCGTTGCTCTGATAACTGCATCCGACGTTGTCGTCGCGGCTGATCCCGTGAGTGTACTTCGCGGTGCTGGCGCAAGCGCCGAAGCGCCTCACGGCAACGGCAACGTTTACGCCGCCGACATTGTTCGCTACGGCGACGCACTGCTCATGTACTACGGTGGACAGGGGCGCGACGGGCATGATCGGATACATCTTGCAACTCTCACAGAACGGAGGATATGGAAACCGCGCGGGGTTGTTTTTGCCCCCAAAGGTATCAACCATGTCAACGACCCGTCCGTGGTCATATTGAATGACAAGTTCTACATGTACTACACACGGGCTAACAAAGGAGTGTCAGACTGCATCGGCCTCGCTGTTTCCGCTGACGGACGACATTGGACGGATCAGGGGCCAGTCCTTTTGCCGCGCAAAAAGCCTGCATGGGACTCGTTCTTGGTGGGGCGCCCAAGTGTCATTCATGACGGAAGTCAATTTCGAATTTGGTTTGATGGTCGCGCTGACCTGCCTACTGGCGCGCCAGACCCGAAGGCTCCGAAATCACCCACGTCGCAGCGATATGTTGGGTACGCAGAGTCCAAAGACGGGATATCGTGGAAACGCCACGACGATTATGTTTACTCCAATGACGCTGGTGGCATCCACGTTTCCGTCGTCAACGGTCATTACGTCATGCTAATCGAATCCCGCGACGGGACAAAGTGGGCATCAAGCACTGACGGCCTCTCATGGCGAGACAACGGTGTGCTCGTTCCGAAAAATCAACGCACCTCACCTCACGGCCATGTCACGCCCTTCTTGTTCTCCGATGCAGACGGTCAAATGCTTTACTTCGGCGCAGCCCGATCCAAACATTGGAATCAAAACTCAATCATGCGTGTTAGCATACCCGCACTGTCGACGACAAGAGAGAGATAACTTGGTCGTCATGAGAGAGCGCAAAGTAAACCACTCCTTCACCGAAAGAACTCGCGTATGCATATGATGTGGGGAATTGCGATGGTGGCTATCGGGCTGGTCATGTTGATCTGGGGCACGACGAAGAGCGAGTTCGTGATTTATCGTATCCTTGCCGGACGTTCAAAATCACTCTGGGGTAAAAACGTTCATCGGTTCTACCAGTTTTCAGGTCTCGCCGTGATCGCCGTCGGCGTCTTACTTGCGCTCAAGATAATCGGCAGCTAACGACTTGTTCGTTCCAATCATCGAATGTGGAACACTGGTTGCGTTCTGACGTGCCACCCAAGGCATTCACGCTGCGCCGCCAGCGCCGGATACCTTTGACGACATCAGTTGACCCATTTCATGATTCGCACTTACAATTGCCGATACTAATAATGATTCAGTAACCGTGAATAAGAGACTCTAACGGAGCAGTTTGCATGCGACGATCCGCATTCGTTTGCCTCGCATTGGTTGCAATCATCGTAAGCGGTTGTGCTACGGCGGCTAAGGGTTTGCTTCGAGGGACAGTCGCCGCATTGATGGACGGTGACGCCGGCGCCAATCGCCAAGCTCTTAGTCGTGAGATTCTCGATCGCAAGGGATTTGAACCTGACAGCAAGCAGAGCAAACGCTTGAGGCTTGAAAGCGACCACCAACGTTGGATCAATAATCTAGAGCGAATGCGCTAAGTATCAACAGCGGCATCCCATTGTTAAATCGGGTTGTTCAAAGTGCGTCGCTTCGTTCGCGGCGACGGATGTTTTTCTCGTTGACCACTCCGAGCTGCTCATGTGGGAGCTATCAGACGTTTTAACGCTTTACTGGTGTGACACCGAACTCGGCACAATCACGAACTTGTCTGGTGATCAGCCGTGGATGTTCGGCGATTTCGAGCCTCATGCTGCAGCACAGAAGTTCCGTTTGTTCTTCGATGCTTGTGTCAACGAGGATGATTCGTCAGATGACATCGAAGCATTGTTTGATCCCGAACTTCTCGCCGATGAAAACTGGCACGTCCGCAAGCAGGATTTGTCGCGCCTTGATATTTCGTTGCCCGCAATTCATAGGGCAGATTCCAATATTTCGTGGCGTTGGCGTTCAGACAATACGCCACATTCGACTCCCCACCCTTTGACGCTGGTAATCTGAAGTCCTGATGGACCAAGAGATGTACAACGGTTGGCATTGGGCCATATCAGCGGCCATAACGCGGTGGTCGAGGTCTTGCTTTGCCACGGCGCGGACAAGAATGTGAGACTGACAACTGGCGAATCACCGGCCGACTTGGCCCGACTTGCAGGAGAGACAGCAATCGCCGACAAGCTTGATTGAGTTGCGATTGATGGTAGCGTAATAGTTTCAGCTGTGGGGAACAGACATGACCAATCCAGCACAACCGAATGCGAGTGAAGAATACGGCTTCCCTTCCCTTTCTAGAATCCTTGGCTTTGGAGTTGTCGGGTTCGTTGTTGTGCTGGTTGGAAGTTTACTTGGTAACGTAACGCTAGCGCCCCTTTTACTTTTCGGTGCGCCGGCGATGTTTGTGGCGATGGCGCTTCGCGTTTCATCCCCCGTGTTGATCGGGGTGATTGGGTTTGTCGTGTATGCGATTTATGGCGCACTGCTGACATCGCCACGCTGGTCGGGTTACCGTTGGATTCCAATCCTTGGCGTATTGCTATTTCACGTCGGATCGATGTTTGCGATCAGTTTGGCCCCTTGTTGTTTGCTGAGGGCCTTTAACATGGGAAGAGTTTGAATAGCGATTGACGATCGCTGATTTTTGAATTGCGAAGTGAAGGATGTCAGCACAAACAGCAGATTTTGATGCGATCATTATTGGCGGTGGTCATAACGGGCTGGTTTGCGCCGGGTATCTTGCTAAGGCGGGCCTGCGTGTCGTGGTGCTCGAGCGACGGTCATTCGTTGGCGGGGCGACGGCGACTGAAGAGCTGTTTCCAGGGTTTCGAGTCTCCTCGTGTTCGTACCTGTGTCACATTTTGCAGGCGAAGATCATCGACGACTTTCGGCTGCGGGATTACGGCTTTGAGGTCTACCATCTTGACCCAGGTCGCATGCAGCCGTATCCCGACGGCCGCGCGTTGTTGACTTGGGATTCGCTGGAAAAGACGCAGGCATCGATCGCTCGGTTCTCTCAACGGGACGCAGACGCGTTTCCGCGTTGGATGGAATTCTGGCAGCGAGCAGCGAGCCTCTATTACCCCTATTTCTTGAAGTCACCACCGTCGATGTCTCAAGTGATGGCCGATGCCGAATCGCGCGGTGAGGGTGAGTTCCTGCGGCGGCTATTGAAGGTCAGCATGACCGAACTGGTCAGCGAATACTTCGAGGACGAGGCCATTCGCGGGGCATTCATTAACGCTCAGGATGTTGGCAATCCGTCGGCGGCCGGAAGTGCTTGGTGTTACGCGCATATTCGCAGCGATCTTTTCAGCCGACCCGAGGATGTTGGCATCGTCAAGGGTGGAATGGGCAGCATCGCCAACTGTTTGGCGGCCTCTGTGCAAGACTTGGGCGTTGACATTCAAGTGGATTCGCATGTTGCCGAGATCGTTGTTCGTCAAGGTCAGGTTGCTGGCATACGACTTGTCGACGGCAGTGAAATCTCGAGCCGGTTAGTGATTAGCAACGCGGATCCCAAGACCACGTTTCTTCAACTGACGGATCGCTCGCAGCTTCCTGACGGATTCACAGACCAAGTCGGCGGACTCAAAACGAATGCCGGGTATTTGAAGTTTCACATGGCGCTGAGCCGACTACCGGACTTCAGTCACTACTTCCATGACGACTACGACCCGAGATACTTGGCCTACATGAAGATCTGTCCGTCGGTCGAGTACTTCGCGAAGAGCTGGCGCGATGCCGAACAAGGCCGCCCCCCCGAGCAACCGGTGATGGAAGTTCAAATTCCCACGGTCTACGACCCCACACTGACGCAGTCGGGACAACACGTGCTTTCGGTTTGGGGCTTATACGCTCCGGTCAAGTTGGCTCAGGGAACATGGGACGAGCGGCGCAGCGAGGTGGCCGAGAATCTGATCGAGGTGCTTTGCCAATATGCCACGGACCTACGAGATTGCATCGTGGATTACTCGCTGCTAACGCCAGTGGATATCGAGCGTCGAGTGGGCATGACCGATGGCAACATCCGCCATTTGGATATGATTCCCAATCAGCTCTTGTCCGAGCGTCCATTGAATGGCTGGTCGGATTATGGCACGCCCATCGATGGGCTTTATTTGTGTGGTGCGGGGACTCATCCCGGTGGCGAAGTTACGGGAGCTCCGGGTCACAATGCGGCCGAGGTCATCTTGAAGAGCATTCCTTCTTGAGCACGAAGTAAGCAAGGGTCGACGGCGAGCTTCGCACTCGCATCATCCGGTTTACAAGACCGGCGCCTTTCTATGTCGAGCCACGTCGGCAGCGTGATAAAGCAATTCAAAGCAACGGCGCGAGGAGTCGAACCCCGTAGGGCAGGGTTGGAAGCTGCTTGCTCTCCCAGGAGCACACCGTTGTGTTGAGCCTCACGGAATACGCTTCTGAGTTGTGATTCTTTGTGGTCCCGCGACTCCGCTCGCGGGAATCACGGTGTGAAGCGCCCGCGACGGAGTCGCGGGGCCACTGAACTTGCAGAGGTCCACCTGGGAATTGAACCCAGCCTTCCGCCATACCACAGCGGTGTGCTGCCGAAACACTTGCAGACCGTGAAGCTTGCTTATCTGAAAAGAATTGCGGGTCCGGGAGTCGCACCCGGCTGTCGTGGCTTATGAGACCTCGATGAGCACTGGCTCACCCGCTGCGTTTGGTGCTTGATTAGACGTCGCTGTATGGGAAAGGTTCGCAAAGAAGCTCGGCTTCTGGTTTCATTGCAAACGATTACGACTCGTCTTGTTCAATCAGCATGCAGAGGTAAGACCGCCGCTCTTGGTCTTTCAGTTGCAATTCTTGCGCGAGGCTCAAGGTGCAATCGCGCGCCTCGTCGCGGTCGTTGTCATCGGCCAGCGATTCAATCTCGATGAACTCGCCCAGCTCGGCGATTTGATCCAGGGCCAATTCCAACCATCGGCCTTGCCAGTCCAAGCGATAGGTATCCCGCGTCTTCTCCACAGTCCTCACACGACGAAATCCGAGCTGCTCGAGCATCTCGCCAAACTGTTGACTTTGATCGCTTCCCGAAGCGAACGGAATCTCGATCTCGTGCCGCGTTTTGGTTTGGCGATCGATCACGGGACCCTTGTAAGTGACGCAGTTGTCCTGATCGACACAGCGGATTCTGAGGGCTTCGTCGGTTTGCGCGAAGTCACGCGCTGGATGAGCAAAGTACAAGTCGCGCTGTCTAACAGTCGAATGGTACTGAGCGCCCAGTTCGGTGAGCTGGGTTTTGAGTGCATCTGCCGAACGTTCTGAGCTTGTCAGCGAGAACTTGAGTTCCACTTCGTACTGCATGTTGGAGATATTCCGTGTCTGTGGCCTGGGCTTGCAGGCAACATAGCACAGTTCAAGCTCGCTACACAGCTTCGATTAGACGTCAACCGATTTGTACTGTTGACTGATCCGAGCGATCGCGTTGCGGCAACTGAAGTAGGCATCGACGACTCGCGAGTCCCACTGAGTTCCCGCGCCATCAGTTAAGATGCTCTCGACCTTTTCAATCGACATGCCTTTCCGATACGTACGGCTGCTGAGCATCGCGTCATAACTATCGGCGACGGAAAGAATGCGGGCCATCATCGGTATCTCATCGCCCTTCAATCCGTCCGGGTAGCCCAAGCCATCGATTCGTTCGTGATGACTGCGAATACCTGGCAAGGTCTTTTTCAAATTGGTCAAACCGCTGACGATACGATGTCCGATCACCGGGTGTTGCTTGATCTGAGCGAACTCGTCATCGGTCAAGCATTCTTTTTTCCGCAGGATGCGATCGTCGATTCCGACTTTGCCGACATCATGCAGCAGTCCTGCGAGATAGATGTCTTGCAGGTCGTCAAAAGGCAACTTCATCTGCTGGCCGATCCGGCGCGCGAATCGAGCAACGCGTTCGCTATGATCGCGAGTGTAAGGATCCTTGGCATCCAGTGTTGAGACCAGCGAGTGAACGAAGCTGATCAGCAACTCCTCGTGCTGCAAATACAAATCCAAGTTGCAACGGTGTGTACCTAGTATCGAGGCGACCGAATTTAGCAAGCTAACCTCGACCGTGCGATAACCTTGCTGGTTGTTGATGTTGCAATCGATCAGCCAGCCGATTCGATGCGAACCCTCGATGATCGGCACCATCACGATACTCTTGAGCTTGGGAAAGTCCGTGCCAAGTAGCGTGCCGTCTAAGTCATTCTTGACCAACGGCCTTGAGCCGATTTGTTCTTCAAAGCGAGCGATCAACGCCGCGGCTTCGGACTTGTCGATCGGCATGTCGGCCGTGCTCAAGTAAATCGCTTCGCCGTATGCGTCATCGATGCGAATTGCACACCCCTCGGACGGGATCAGTCCTGGGATTCGTTCCAAGCAAATTTCGGCCAGCGCGTGATCGAGCTGCGTCCCCAACTCGTTGATCTCCTCGGACAGAAGAGACATCTGCGAGTCCGTCTCAACTCGACCATCGGCGAGCTTCAAAAGCCGTTCAACGATCGATGGACTGCAAGGAACCTGTTTGGAAAACCACTCATCCAACCGCTGCTGTGACCAATCGCGTTGTGCGGCAGCCAGTGTGATTGCGTGTGGCCGAGCATCGCTGTTACTAAGGACATAGCCGATTCCAAGCGTCACCTTGCCAAATGCTTGTGGGAGTGGGATGGCATAAAAAACCAAGCCTGATGTTTGTTCGACGACCCAGACCGAATCGATTCGCCGAAGATGCCGCTTGATCTTTTCCGGCAAGACTTCCAGTGTCGTCGGGTCGGTCTTGCCGAGAACTTCGTGGGTTTCGATGTCGATCACGAGTAGACGCAAGCCCGTCAACTTTGCGATCTGGCGAGCTCGCACGAAGGCAGGTTGGGACTTCAAAATCAATGTAGTGTCTGAGTCAACTTGCTCAAGTTCGCCAGAATTTTTGGGGCGCTCTTCAACAAAAATGGAAGCAGTCATACAAACCCTCAAACGCCGCGAATTTCCCGTGGTAGCCGAAGTGAATTTGACACAGGCACTTGGCAGGCTAGCTGAATGAACACGCCCCATGCGCTCGAGCGTGAATCCACAGCACAGAATAGATGTGGCACAACACTAGGCCACGTTGAAACCTGCGGCAACTAATGGAGGTGAATGCCTACTTAGGACCAAGACATATTCCGAAGGGCGATATTGCTCCTTCTTGGACTTCACGGAGTGCGGTGGCATGACGACGGAGTAAGGCGTACGTCAGTGCTGTTGGCAAGGCTTACGAAGCGGCCGCTTACGGAATGAAGAGGAACTCGTTCGAGTTGAATAGAGCGCGGCACAGTGCGAATAATCCGTGCGATCGGGCAAACTCGCTGGCGTCATGCAGCTCTTCGTCACTGGCAGGACGCCCAAGTGCTCGCAGGAAGGCCTTTGCAGTGAGAGCTTCGATGTCGCTCGTTTCTTCGGTCAGACTCTTCGAGTACAAGTCGGCCTGCTGCAACACGAATTTGCTATTAAACAAATTCAGAGATTGGATTGGCGTTGTCGAGCGGCTTCGTTCGGGGATGACTTGGCTGGCGTCCGGACAATCAAACGCCCCGAAGACGTCATCCTTTTCTTGACGAACTTTGGTCATGTAAATCATGCGGCGCCAATCACCGGGGCCAAAACTTTCTTTAGGAAAGAAGTGCCGCACGTTTTCCATCTGTACCACAAATCCACTAAAGCCGACTCCCTGCATGCGACGATCCAAGTTTCCGCTGACGGCAAGAATACTGTCACGAATCGCTTCAGCCTCCAGACGACGCGGCGGAAAACGCCAAAGGAGTCGCGTGTCAGCATCGATGGCCATGGCCTTGGCCTGCGGTTGGCTAGATTGTTGGAACGTGGCCGACGTCAGAATCAAGCGATGGATATGCTTCAGTGACCAGCCGGAAGTCATCAAATCGTTGGCCAACCAATCCAACAACTCGGGATGCGACGGTAGAGTTCCATTGCCGCCGAAGTCGCTCGGTGTATCGACAATTCCCGTGCCGAAGATCTGCTGCCACGTTCGATTTACGATTACGCGAGCTGTTAGCGGATTTGATTCGTCGGCGAGCCACTCGGCAAACTTGACGCGGCGGAGTTGCTCGGGTGCGTTGCGCGCCAGCTTCAAAGAACCCAGCACTTCGATAGCGTCCGGACCCACTTCCTCGCGCTTCGCGAACGGGTCGCCACGGTAGAGGCGGTGAGTTGGACCCGGCATCGAGAACTTGCCAGCGTAGACGACCGTTGTTCTTTTCAACTGGTCTCGGCGAGCAATCTTGGCCTTCAAGTCGGACTCCATTTTTCGTCCACGACGAGCCTTGGTTTCAGGAAGTCCATCAAAGCGATAGACGATCGGCTTGGCGGCTGCTTGAAAAGCTGCACGGTCTTTGGAACTGGTGATGACTTGCCATTTGCCTGCTTCGAGGGCCGCTTCGATTTTGTATTCAGTGGCAAGCCGGTCTCGATATTTCTTCTGACGATCTCGACCCCACTCGATCCGATCGATCGTCGAGACATCGGGCAACTCGATCTGAACCCAACCCTTGCCACGTTCGTTGGAGATCCAGCTTTTGGTGTTTCCGTACTCGCCATCATTGATGTGTTTCAGTTTGTGATAGGGGTTGTTTGGAAAGTCACCCGACGATGTAGCCTTCGAGCCGTGTTTCGCCAGCGCAACGTTCTTGTCTCTTGACCAAATCACAAGTTCATCGATGCATGGTTCTGTGTTGTTACTCGTCCGCTCGATCGTGAAGCGCACGAACTTTGCCTTTGTCGGTTTGAACTTCTCGACATTGTGAAAGAAGTTCACGGCCACGCGGCGGTTGGGGGCTGGTTTGGGAATGAATTCTTCCAGGCCGATGCGGAGCTGACGGATTTCGTTTTCCAACTGAGCCAGTTGCTGTTGGGCCGACGGTGGAACGGGAAGACTTCGATCGCCATGAGAAACACCTGCAAACACCGCTTGGATCGAGTAATAGTCGCGCTGACTGATCGGGTCGAATTTATGATTGTGACACCGAGCACAACCAAGCGTTAAGCCCAAGAACGCCGTTCCCGTCGTATTGATCATATCCGCCAATTCGTCTTGGCGCTGCATCATGGTTAGGTTGATGTCCGAGCTGCGCACAATGTCATAAGGCCCGGCAACCAAAAACCCGGTCGCAGATGGATGGCCTGTCGCATCGCCGGCAATTTGTTCACGTATGAATTGGTCATAGGGTTTGTCGTGGTTCAGCGCGCCGATAACGTAATCTCGATAATGCCAAGCATTGGGGCGTTCCCGATTCGTCTCAAAGCCATGAGTCTCCCCGAAATGGACAAGGTCCAGCCA
Organism: Planctomycetaceae bacterium; assembly: GCA_002722955.1. Lineage (GTDB taxonomy): Bacteria > Planctomycetota > Planctomycetia > Planctomycetales > Planctomycetaceae. The sequence continues at coordinate 42,246 of PBMZ01000040.1, forward strand.
GTGTTGCCCAATCCGTTCGCCAAAATGAGGATTGGCGAGAACATCGTCGACGAGCCGCTCGTACGATCCGGGCAAGTTGTCTTGTTCGAATTCTTCAATCGCTGCGAGACTTGGTGGCACGCCCAACTCGACAAGATACAAACGCCGGATGAAGTCGCGTTTCGGTGCGCGTTTCGATGCGTTGATGCCCTTTTCAGTGAGTTTCTGGGCAATAAAGGTGTCGACAGGATTGTTGCCCCAGCTTCCAACTTGCTGCGCTACTAGAGGCTTCACGGGTTGAAATGACCAATGTTCGATCGAGTACTTCACGTCTCGGTATTCGGCCGGAACTTTGACTCCTTGATCGATCCATGCCTTCAAGATGTTGACCTGGGCCTTTGTCAGCTTTGGCCCTTCAGGTGGCATGACGGTGTCGGCGTCATTGCTGGTGACGCGTTTGATCAGCGCGCTACTGTCGCTCTTACCAGGCACGACAACGTTTTCGCTGCTATCGCCACCTTTCAGCAGTGCGGTTCGAGCGTCCAGACGCAGGTCGCTTTCTTGCCGATCAGCGCCGTGGCACTTCCAACAATGCGTTTGCAAGATCGGTTTGACGTCACGCACAAAATCAACTGTCTTGTCGGCCGCAAAAGCGTTGGACGAGACAACGACCAGCGTGATGAACAGGAGCCGTTTCATAATCGTGCCCATTCGTCGCGAGATTGATGAAGCGTGCATGATAACGAATTCGTCACGCCGTCGCTCTGCTATCTCCTTCAATTCATGTGCCGCTCAATTTAAGACATTTTGTCTTAAATTGAGCGGCACATGAATTGAAGGAGCTTGGAGCGATGAGAACACTCGTTATTGGTGTCTTGGCGGTTTGTTGCACGACCTCGGCAATGGCCGATGGTCATCGAGTCACTCGCGAGCAGGCCTCGATGCAGGGGCTGTGGTTTGGCCGTGGGCGGATTGAACGGTATGTGATCGTCATCCAAGGCGATCAATTCATCGTCAGCACTCCAGCGGGAACGCTGGCCTCGAAACTTGTCTTTCAGAACAGTGACCGGGCTGCCAAGTCAAAGGGACGCTTTGAATTGACCAGAACCGATGGTTCGAAGCAGTTTGCTCTGTACGCGTATCATGGCAACATGATCGAGTTTCAGTTGTCGCACATTGGCGGTGATCTGCCGAAGAAGATTCACTCGCGGAACGAGCATTACTATCAACTAAAACGCACGCCAACGAAGGAGAGCTTACCGGTATTTCGGGACAAGTTGGACTGGCGCATGGATTTCGCTGTGAAGTTCCATCGCGACAAGTCTTTGAATGCTTTGCTGGTTGGTTTCGATGACCTGAATCTCAACCGACCTTTGAAGCAGAAGAAGCTTAAGCTCACCAAGAGTGATCAGTTGCCCGAATGGATCAAGTCGCTCAACGGCAAGCGAGTCGCCATCGATGGTTTCATGTATCCGACGTTCGCTCAGGATGTAAACAAGGAATTCACGTTGACGTCGCATTTGCAGATTGTCGACTTTGGCCATTCTCCTGAACCGGACGATGTCATGCCTGTGAAACTGAAGGATGGCGTGACTGTCAGCTTCGTCCGTCACCGTATTCGTGTGGTCGGCACGTTTCGCTTACAAGAACCGAATGATGAGTCCCAGGTGATATACAAGCTTGTCGATGCCGAGTTGTCCGATGAGTAACCTTGGCGTTCAAGATTTCCGCTTCGCAAAAGTTAAAAGACACCGCCCCTGAGTTTGTCTCAGGGGTTCTCGCGTCTTTGCACTACACGACAAGTAGTCTCAGGACAAGTCGTGCAAAGACGCGAGAACCCCCAACGTAAAGTCGGGGGCGTTGGTAAGTTCGCATCTACGCGGAGATCGCTTTGCCGGAATCCGACCGTTTTGAGGGCTCTGGCGAGTTATCCAATGAGAGTTTCGACTGGTGAATTCGTGGCGCATGCCGTGACTGCCGTAACAGCCAACCGAGGTGCAAGCACAGCAGCGAGAATCCCAGCATGCCGAAGCACGAAATCACGACAAGTTCGCTTTGAGTCAATTGAATACCAAACATCATGCTCTCCATGTCAATCATGACAGCAGTCGCGAGTCTATAAAGACCGAGAGCGAGGGCATGATTGTTTCAGATCAAGTCTTAAATCGCCTGTGACCAAGCACAGTCTCAGAACGACGCAAATCACGTGATGGTGCAAAAAAATCGATCACGATTTCAACTTGGTGGTAGCTTCTATCCGCCGCTCTTGCCAAGATTGTGGGCTGGAAGGCACGACGAAACATCACAGTCTCTTAGAACGGTGCACACATGGATCTTGATGGCAAATCGCGGCGACAGTTTTTCTCTCAGACGGCAAGTTTGGCTTCAGGGCTTTGGCTCGCGTCGGGACGCTCGGCCCCTGCAGCTCCAAAAATCATCAAGCGTACGCTCATCGACAAACAGCCGCACATTTATCATGGCTGGCCAACGTTGGCTCGAAAGAAAGACGGTGAGCTGATCTTGGTATGCTCGGGTGGTCGCGAATCTCATGTATGCCCATTCGGGCGAGTCGACTTTTTGCAGTCCAAAGATCAGGGATTTACTTGGTCGTACCCGCGGACGCTGGTGGACAGCGCGATCGATGATCGCGACGCCGGAATCCTCGAGACAGCCAACGGCAGTTTGCTGGTCACGACGTTTACCTCGTTGGCGTATGAGCCCAACCTGAAGAAAGACATCGCCGACTCGAGTGCTTCTAAGGAGCGATGGACGAAAGCAAAATTGGAAAAACTGGCGCGCTGCAAAGGTGCTCGCGATCGGCTTTCCGAGGCGGAGCGAAATGCTCAATTGGGGACTTGGATGATCCGCTCCGAAAACGGTGGCATCGACTTCTCGGCGCCTTACCGAGTGCCCGTGAACAGCCCTCACGGTCCGATCCAAGTTTCTGACGGTCGCATCTTGTACGCCGGCAAGGCTTTGTGGACCGAGGCAGCAAAAGTTGGCGTTGCTCAATCGACGGATGACGGCAAGACTTGGAGTTGGTTGGCCGACATCCCGACTCGCCAAGGCGACGATCATCGAGATTATCATGAACTGCACGCGGTCGAGCTCACCAAAGACCACTTGATTGCTCACATCCGCAATCACAACAAACGCAACGCCGGCGAAACGCTGCAATCAGAATCAACCGACGGCGGCAAGAGTTGGAGCGAGCCGCACGAGATCGGTGTGTGGGGACTGCCATCACACCTGCTGCGGCTTCGAGACGGCCGGCTGATGATGTCTTACGGTCACCGCCGTAAGCCGCTGGGCAATCAAGTTCGCATCAGCGACGATGGTGGAAAGTCATGGTCCGAGCCAAGTCTACTTTCAGACGATGGCGTCACGGGCGATTTGGGTTATCCATCCACGGTTGAGCTAGACGATGGATCATTCGTGAGCGTTTGGTACGAGGTGCGTCCTGGCAACCCGATGGCATCGCTGAGAATGTCAAAGTGGAAGCTTGAAGGTTAAGAACGCACTTAGAGAGTGATTGCCCGGCAAGGATTTGAACCTTGACTAAGTGATTCAGAGTCACTCGTGCTACCGTTACACTACCGGGCAGGCGTTGGAACTCAGTATAAGCCGTTCAGCGAGTGGGACCAAGTCGCTCAACGGCTACCACGAATTCGCGCGACGACTCGCTTCAGCTTGCCCATTACCGAGAATTGCCGAAGCCCGTCGATACCCAATAAAACGCATCCAACGAATCCCGCGATCAGCCAGATGATGACTTCGGCGAAGTCCGCACCGGCTTGCCCAGCTAAGGTGGCAACTGTAGCGACGCCGATCATCAGGAACAATCCAGTCATGTAACCCGCTAACTTGAAAAGGTTTCGCTTCATTACCGTTTGGACGCAGCTGGATGATTCGACGATCACACGATTGGGGACGCGATTTGCCGTTTCGGGTTCGCCTTTGTGGGGGATGCCGATGGCCTTGGTGCAAGACTGCAGCAGGATCTGGTAAATCTGCGCATTCGCAGTTGGTCCATAAGCAAGGGTTCGCGTCGGGCCATAACTTGGGATTAGGACAAGCTTCTTCCACACAATCATGTCGCCGCCCTCAAAGCTCAAACCCGACACAGCAACCAGCCCAAGGATCTCATCGGTTGAAACGGTCAATGTGCGTCGACCGCGGCCGAGAACGACCGCATCCTGTCGGACCAGCAGCGAGTGAATCTGTCGAGTGTACTTCAAGAGTCCAAAAACGAGAGCGACTGGAACAGCAATCATCGCGGCAATTCCAGCTCTTTCTGGCGGAGCCGCTTCTTGCATTAACACTTCCTGCAGGATGACGAGGACTCCGACAAAACTGATCACGCCGCTGATTCCCGCGCGAGTTGCTGCGTCAATCCATCGCGTAACGGATGAACTATTGATTCGGACAAGCTCGTCTTCTTCCAATTGACTGGGTTGTGGCGAAGCCCGCCTGGCAACTCGTCCCGCTTGTTTTGTGTCGCTTTCCGCGTCTGGATCGCGTTTTGCACCAGCAATCCACAAGCCGACACTAATCGCGGGCAGCATAATCCACGAGAGTGCCAAGAAGACAATCGTATTCGTTGATGGGCCCGGTTCAAGGAATGCTTGCTGAGGATCATTGGGCGAGTAAAAGACTTTCGCGATCTGCCCCTGCCCATATTGATTCTGCATTTCATCTTTCGTGGCCGTGCTGACTGTTCGGTCAGAAGCGCGAACTCGCGAGCTGATGTAGGTCTGACCTTCCACTACGTATTGATAACGAACCGTGACCTTCCATTTCGCAGACTCTCTTTCAACGGCCTTGAAGCTAGACACTGTTCCCTCGATGGTGGGCCAGTCACGACTTGACCAAGCTTCGATCATTGCAGACGTTGTCGAGTAGATAGCCGGAACGGCGCACAGAAGCATGACAACAGAGCAGAGTCGAAGACCGATACGAGCAATTGGCTTTTGCAGAGCTTCGTCACTAGTTGTGTTCATTTGAGGAACCTTGGCATTTTCCATTCAAACCGAACCGACGACATTTAGGTAGTTAACTTGTTTCGCGCTCAGCAACTTGGTCCCCTTTTCTGGTTTCCTGTTCAAGCTGAGTGATTTGTTCAAGAAACGGTTGCCAGAGATCATCCTCTACGCGGCCATCTAAATATGAACTAATCAACTCCCGACATTCGACCGCAAGCTTCCGGAAAGAATCCACGTCACCCTCAGATATCCGTATGTCCGCAAGCATACACTTTGCTTCGACAAGTGACAGATGATCTCCAATCGCTCTCGCTTCTTGTTGTGCCGACTCAAGCGCACTCTTCGCAATCGACACTCTCCCCACTTCCATGCCCGAAACAGCCTTCAGAATCAGTTGTTGTGTGTTATTGGAGTGAGAAATTGCAGTTGGGATTTCGTTCGCCATTGCAGAAATTCGTTCAAGAATCTCGCTATTCACGGGCAGCTCTCGCCTCGCAATAGCTTCAACGATTCTTAGCCCACCATCATCAACAACTTGTCTTCCAGAAAAACCTCGACATAACCTCTGACGAGCGACGCAAAACTGGAATTCGACTTCGTTGCTGATATGGCCAACCATCGCCTCTCGTTCTGCTTCAAAAAACTGGCATGCATTCTCATCGCAAATGTCAATTTGCAACGAATTCTGATAGACGAGATTTCGGTCACCATTGGATTCAATTGTGTATGTCCCTTCATCCCAAACCCAACTCCGACTTGCGCCAGAACGTAATTGATAGGATCGACCAATGTCGACGAAGACGTTGATTCCCGCCGGCAAATCTGAAAATGCCTTTACAATAACAGTGCGTTCGTTCACGTCGACTTCGACATCAAATACATCACAGTGACAGATTCTTTGATTCATCTCAAATAAGTAACCCCACGTTGCAAATTCTTTAGAAGCAAGTGTGCATTCATCCTGAGCTTGATTTCCTTTTGCAGGTCATTCAGAGGGATTTCGCGTTCCTGACGACGCTTCGCCTCTCGATTCCTTTGTCTTTATGTATCGCAGATTATTGAAATTACTCGAATGAATGCTTCCGGACTTTGCTAACTGCGCGGGCGATTTCGTTAATGGAGTCCTGATTTTGTAGCAGTACGGGATGATGCAATGTGAGAACGTCGTCATCGGCATCATTGGCGTGCGGTAACGATGATCCGATTGCTAGAAAACGCCGCTTGCTGTGAATCCGATGCAGAGAGCGAAAACCGGGATCGAGTGCGATTCCCTCGGCTCGCATGGCGGTGGAGAAGTTGTCTCGGGTGAGATCATTGAAGGCGCTGGGATCGTATCTGAAACCAACTTTGTAGTAGCCGGGTTGGGCCAAATCGGAGGTGATGCCAGTGTTTTCGAACATCGTCAGGCCGACTTCTTTGGCGAGAGCTTCTTTGAGAAGGCCAACGTTTTGCAGGCGCCGTTGATTTCGTTCTTCGAGTCGATCGACTTGCGGCGACAAGACCAATGCTTGCAGCTCTGACATTGGGTAAGCGTCGTTGCCGCGCTGCTGATACAAGCGAACTCGCTGTATGACGTCGTCATGTTTCGAGATCACTGCCCCGCCTCGTCCGGCACTGAGAAGCTTGCTACCACCAAAACTGAGGACACCAACATGACCAGCCAGCCCGGCGATCGTTCCGAACATCTGCGATCCTGTGACTTGGCAGGCGTCTTCTAAGACACCCAATCCATGATCGCGGGCAATCTGCATTACGCTTGGCATGTCGACAACACCACCGTGTAAATGCGACACGATGATGGCTTTGGTCTTATCCGTAATGGCGGCAGGAATCTCATCGGCGTCGATGTTCCAATTGTCCGCGCGAACGTCGACGAGCGCAGGTACTGCGCCGATTGCCAGAACGTCTTGGAAGTTGCCCTTGAAGTCGTACGCTGCCAGGATGACTTCATCGCCGGGTTGAACTTTGAGGGCTCGCAGTGCCAACTCGACGGCGGCAGTACCACTGGAACAAAGAACGCAGTGTGCACCTTCATGGTATGCGCTCAGCTGATCGATCAAGCGGCCGCAATGCGGGCCATGGTACTTTCCCCACGATCGATCATTGGCTGCTTGGATTAGCGCTTCGCGGACTTCACCATCATCGGGTGGCCAGTCAGGCGGACCCTGCGGTCGCACCGGCTGACCACCGTTGATGGCGAGTTGGCTGCTGGACATCGTCAGACTTTAATCTCGTAGCCCTTGCGTTGTTCGCGAGCTTGCATGGATTGAGCATGACTGTTGCCCACGATTTGCTCGGCTTTTGGATCCCATTCCAATTCTTGCTTCAAGCGAATCGAGATGTTGGCCAAGTGGCAGGTAGTCATGGCTCGATGGTGCGAGTAAACGTCTGAGATCGGCAATTCGCGCGATTTGATGCAGTCGAAGAGATTCTGCATGTGAGACGTCGGCTCGGTGCCATAGACCTTGGCGATGGCGTCTTCGGGAATCGGGTTCTCTTTCAAAGCTTCTACCGGTGCACCCTTCATGCGACGACGGCTGACATGGAAGCGTCCCTTCGTGCCCTCGAACAAGATGCCATTGCCATCGGACGAGTTGCTGACGATGTGCATGATGACGCCGTTGGGGAACGTGCACTTGACGTCGAATTTGGTGGCCGCATTGTAACGGTCACTCATCATAGGCATGCCGTTTTCGAAGGGCACGGGATGTGATTCCATCAACGGCTCGACTTTGACGACGCCTTGATCCTTGCCGTTTTGTTGGATTGCCCATTGAGCGATATCAACGTGATGAGCACCCCAGTCGGTCATCTTGCCGCCCGAGTATTCGTACCACCAGCGGAATTCGTAGTGACAACGCGACGCCGGATATCGTTTGTTCGAGCTGCCTTCGGCCTTCGATCGATACTCGACGACTGGGCATTGACCAAGCCACATGTCCCAGTTCAAGCCAGCGGGTACGTCGGCTTTGGGAATCTCGCCACTGTCGGTCGAGCCGCCGATGTTGCAAGTCACCTTCTTGACGTCGCCGATGCGGCCGTCGCGAATCATCGCGATGGCTTTCAGGAAGATGCGATTCATATCGGTCCGTTGTTGCGTACCGACTTGGAAGACTCGCTTTGTCTCATCCAAGACTTTGATGATTTGCTTGCCTTCGTCGATTGTGAGCGTCAGCGGTTTCTCGCAATAGATGTCCTTGCCAGCTTGCATAGCTTCGATGGCGATCTTCGAGTGCCAGTGGTCGGGCGTGACGATCGTGACGACGTCGATGTCTTTGCGGTCGAGAATCTTGCGGTAGTCCTCGTGGACTTCGATTTCTTGTTCCAGTCCGCGTTTCTTCTGTTCGCCTTTGACGCGTTCTTTTGCTTTGCCAGCGTGATCCTTGTCGACGTCGCACACCGCGGCGCAGTCCGAGAATCTCAATGCTGCCGGCCCAACGCCACCCCAACGGCTGCCGGTACCAATGCAACCCAATACAGGCCGTTCGTTGGCGCTCTTGTAAGCGAAAGCATTCGCGCTCTCGGACGTAAACCAATAAGGCATGCTGCCGGTTGCTAATGCAGCCAGTGACGACTTCTTCAGAAAGTCACGACGAGTGGTACGTTTGTTGGTCACAGTAATCTCCTGAAGTAAAACGCGCGTTCCTACTCGAAACGCGTATTTAGTATCGAGAATCGCCGAAAGCCGGCTATGAGTTGCAAGCATTCAGTGTAACACGAGGTTGCAGCAATCGATACCGATGAGCCGACATTGCGCACCGACGTTGGAGTGCAGGCTTTAGCCGCCAAATGCGCGTCGTCTCAGCCCACTTGAGGCGCCTAGAGGCCGGACTCCAACGTCGGTGCGCAATGTCGGTTAGTTGGCTTTGATCGATTGTGCCGATTGATCTGCCGGCGGAAAACTTGACCAAGCTTAACCAGCCAGGATTCTCGCAAACCGCAACCTGTTGAGCAGCCTTTATCTACGTAAGCTCAGCGCTTCAAACCTCAGTGTTGCGACAAAATTTCTCAAGCTTCTCGTGAAGCGGACGTGGTCGGTGAAAAACGCGTGCTAGAGTTGCCTGAGTCCCACAGATTCGGCGACCGGAGGTCATCGGGATTCCGACGGAGTGGCCATTTGTCCTAACAAACGCCACACACAGTACAACCGGAACCGGCTCTGCCGGACCGACCAACTGACCCAAGCGGTCTGGGTCTGTAGAGGGGAATTCCAAAAATGGGTTTCTTGAAGCGATTCATCAAGAACACATTCCGCGATGGCCACACGACCAGTGAGCGAAGCAGTTTCGAGGATCTGACTGAGGACCAGTTAGAGACACACTTGAACATTGCTCGCTATGGCAACTTCGTCTTGACCGACGCCGTACGCCCCTCGTACGACCTGCAAGTTGTTCCTCGCGACGGCTACCGATTTGACACCTATCAAGACAACGACAGCGGTGTCGAGATTCCGGTCATGATGGCATCCGCGTCACGTGAAAAACTCTTCGATCTGTTCATCGACTTGCTTGATCCGCTGGGAACAGAAGTCGACGTCGTCTTGGAAACTAGCCACGATAGCTCGAACGGTCGGCACAACGATCTCTATCGAGAGAACATCGATCTGCCCGTACTGAAAAGCACGCTGTACGACTTCGAGGACTTGTTGCTCGATGATGGCTGCACTGGAATTGCCGTGCTGAATCCTCGAATCCCAATGGAAGTCCAATTCGATGAGCACAAGCTGTTGATCTTATACGGTAAAGACCAAGAGGACTTCCGAGACGTGCTAGCGGAATACGGTGTTGGCCACTCGGAAGACATCAAGTTCATCACCGAAGCCGAACACGTCCACTCCTCAAGCGAAGACTTTGGGGAAGAGTTCTGCCAACTCCGCTATCGATTGGGCATCGACGATTAGTTGCACCCTCAACGTCGTGTTGGAAATTCCCAATCACGGCGCGCGTCTGAGTGGATGACTTCTTCTTCGGGCGAGATTTCCAGTTCCTGAAACGGAAGCGGTCTTTTGTGCTCTTTCGTGGGTCGATTCGTCGTGCGAGAGACCGGTTGCAGTTCGCTGACCGGAGGCGGAACCAATTCTGGTTCGGATGTTGAGATTGCCGGCGAGTTGACTCGCAATAGCTTCGTCGTGTCGAATCTTCGCCCGTCAGTTGTCGTCAAGCGGGCGTGCATCAAGAGTTCGTTACCTGTTGGCGGCTCGCGCCATTTCAATTTGAAGTGGTAACCGGATGCTAAGAATCCCTTGTTCCACAGCTTCCGAGATTCGTCGAGCGTGTACTCCCAACTGCCGATCTCTTTGGGAGCCGTCGTGTTGTCAGAAGGCGATCGCTGCGTAAAATCGTACGCTTTGATCTGAATCACGCCGGGAAGTTTGAGCGTCTCGCTATCGTCGTCGACGGGCATCAACACCGCGTTGACGGTGTCGTCGCCCGGTTGGTCGTCAGTATCCTGTGCTGCCGTTAGTAGCTTGTGAAACCGGATGCCTGAAACTTTCGTCAGCAATTGGGCTTGCTCGGGAAGTAGCGCGGCGGTTTTGCCGTCCACGGAAAGTTGACTTCGCAGCGACTCCGATTCCTTCCGAACCGCTAACAGATCAGCTTGCGAGTCTTTCAATTCCGATTCGAGACTCGCGACCCGAGCTTCGTACTCGCGCATTTGAGCTTCGAGAACATCGAGGCTCCCGCGAGTCGCGCAGCCGCAAGTTGCAACGCTGCTGAGAATCACGATGGCTGTTAGCCGCCGCATGTGTATGGCATCCTTGCCGTCTATTTTAGCTAAACTGGCGCTTCACCCAGTTTGGCAATCACGTGGTCGATCAAGCCATAATCGCGGGCTTGCTCGGACGTCATGAAGTTGTCGCGGTCGGTGTCCTCTTCGAGCTGCTCAAGCGATTTGCCGGTGTGAGATTTCAAGATCTCGTTCATCCGACGCTTCACTCGCAAGACCTCGGTGGCGTGAATGCTGAGTTCTTCCGCCGTTCCTTGCATTCCTGCCAACGGCTGGTGGATCATGATCCGGCTGTTGGGTAATGCGTTTCTCTTGCCCTTGGCACCAGCTGTCAGCAGGACGGCACCCATACTGGACGCTTGTCCAAGACAGTACGTCGCCACATCGCAACTGATGTATTGCATTGTGTCGTAGATCGCCATCCCAGCGGAAATCGAGCCGCCTGGCGAATTGATGTAGAAATGAATGTCTGCCTCGGAGTCGTCGAATTGCAAGAACAGCAGTTGGGCGACGATGCTGTTGGCCGAGTCATCGTTGACCTGACTACCTAAGAAGATAATCCGATCTTTGAGCAGACGGCTGTAGATATCCATCGCCCGCTCTTCGCGGCCGGTCTTTTCGATCACGTAGGGAACTAGAGTAGTCATGGTTTCTGATTCACTTTCCGAGAATTGAGCGGCACTGTATTGAGCGCCAACGATGATTGCGACCAAACACACAGCCAGAGACGGTGTCAAGAGTGCGGCGAATTACGATTCCGATTTCTCTTCGCCTTCTTCGTCTTCGGATACGGGCTTTTTCAGCACATCGTCGACCAAACCGTACTCTTTGGCCTGGACGGCCGTCATATAGAAGTCTCGGTCGGTGTCTTTGGCAATCACATCAATAGGCTGACCAGTATGATCTGCGAGGACCTTGTTTAAGATCTCTCGAGTTTCCAGGATATCCTTGGCTTGAATCTCGATATCCGAAACTTGTCCGCCAACAGATCCGTAAGGCTGATGCACCATCATCTTCGAGTGAGGCAACGCGAACCGCTTGCCCTTATCTCCGCCCGCCACCAAGATGGCTCCACCGCTGGCTGCCAATCCAACGCAATAGGTGGCGACTGCGCAGTCAAGAAACTGCATCGTGTCGTAAATCGCCATGGTTGAGGTCACGGAACCGCCGGGCGAGTTAATATAAAAGTGAATGTCTTGATGGCGGTTCTCGGATTGCAAGAACAGCAGTTTCATCACGATTGCATTCGCGCTGAGATCGTTGATGACTCCATCGAGAAAAACAATTCGGTTCTCAAGCAGTAAGTCCCCAATGCCCATTTGGCGTTGTCGGGCGACGTCTCGATGCCGCGAACTCATCGGGCTTGATGCGGCGTATGTGTCAAACATCCAACGATCCTCTCCATAGTTGATTCGAAACGCCCGCCGATCACGGCAATTGGCGACGGCGAGCGGCCAATCCATATACGATTTGGGACAATGACGTCAATAGACTTTCATTAACAAGTCTGCATTCCGTCTTGCTTGTGCGCGATTCGATACGTTGGTGCGCGCAACAATGGTTCCGTTCATGGAATCATCAATGATGATGTCCGCCGCCTTGGATCTCGTGCGCCTTCGCCATGGCAAATTCGGCCTCTTGAATTCGACCGCAGCGTTGATAGATCACCGACAGTTGAGTGAACGAGAAGTGATCTTGAGGTTCGAGTTCTGTGACTTTGACCGCATGACTGATTGCATCCTCGAGCTGGCCCAGCTTTTGCAAATAAACCGCCAGCGCGGAGTGCGACAGCACGTGGCCGGGTTCAATCTCGATGATCTCGCGCAGCTTCGCCACGGCACCTTCCATGTCGCCGCCGGCCTTTAGCTTGTTGGCGTCATCATACATTTGATCCAGATTTGCAGTTTCCGACATATCAAGTTTCCAAGTGTGATTCTTCGTGAGCCACGCGAGCAACCTTTCGTTACTCAAAAGCTGGCACGAACAATCAAGGATTGTTGTTTCGGTTTAGTAGTTGATCACTCTATGATAGCTGCCGCGCAAAGTCGTTCAATGGGTGCGAGCCGTCCGGCTCAGAATTCATTCAGCATCAATGTGTGATTCGTGACTGTTCCACGTGGAACGATTTGGGGCTGATTTCGTTCCACGTGAAACGGCGCGACGGGTTCAGTACAAGCACGAAGCGCTAGCGAGTGAGTAACAGCAAGACTCACTTGCTTGCGCCGCGTGCTTGTAGGAATCAGCGATGGAAACTAGGAATGCCAACAGAAGTTGAAACGCCTCCGCCAATATCAAGGGCCGAGAAACTCGCTGTCGGCGCCGTGCTCTTGATTGGCATCGCGGCGCGGCTGGCCTTTCCAAGCCACATGGCGATCGAACATTTCGACGAAGGCGTCTACGCCTCGAACATCTATAGCCCCAACTTCCGGTACCCGGCCGCCGAGTTCTACGCGCCACCACTGCTGCCGGCGATGATCGAGTGGTCCATCATCTTCGCGGGACCGCGATTCGGCCCGTTCATCTTTCCGCTGGCGTGTTCAATTGGAACTCTCGTACTGGTGTGGCATGTTGGAAGACAATGGTTCTCGCCGGGTACAGGATTGTGTGCGTTGATCTTGGCGTCGCTGAGCGATTTCCACATGCACTACAGCCGCATGGCTTTGACCGACGCGCCGATGTGCTTTTTCCTGCTGTTGGCTGTTTACCTGACGGGCGAGGCTCTCGCGCGAGCAATGAAATTCGCCACACAACGCAACGATACGGAAGCCACGGCCAAGTCCAAATCGCGTAAGCATGGTAAGCGTCCCGCTGATGACGCTGAGCCCGAGATGCCGAATGCCAACCTCTGGATTGTGGGAGCTGGCTTGGTGACGGCGCTTTGTTGGTGGACGAAATATAATGGCTGGCTGCCGATTGCGATTGCAATTGCGGGAACGTGTGGTTGGCTGGTTGCCAGCTGGTGGCGGAAGGAACTTCCTGAGAAGCCGACTCTTGTTGCGCTGCTCACGGCAGTAGCTGTCAGCAGTTTCGTTGCCTTGCTTGCCTGGATCCCATTTCTTTGGACTCTGCCCGATGGGACAAGCTATGGCGACATCAGTGGCAATCACAGTAGGTACATCGTGGGCTTCAACGGTTGGTGGGAGTCTTTTCTGCGCCACTTTGCGCACCATCACGAGCTAAATGGTTGGGTGACCGCATTGTGTGTCACTGTGCTTGTGATCGCAGAGACCATCCAACGTGGAGTCAAGCAACGCCGCTACTTGTGGGACATATTGCTTCGCGTTTTGGGGGTGACGGGGTGCGGACTACTTTGCGGAGTATACTTTGGGCCAACAACTGTGCTCCTGGTTGTGGCAGGCATGCTTGTTGTTCGTTTTTTCGCACGGAACCTTTTCAGAAGGAAGGCGTTACCCGAGCACTCGATTCGCCGCTGGCTTCTTGTCACTTGGTGGGTCGGCCTGCTGCTGACGACACCGCTGTATTCCGCCTACCCAAGACTGTCACTGCCGTGGCTTGTCGTGACTTGGCTGCTGGCGAGCGAGCTAACACCGAGGCAAATTAGCTGGCGTGAATGTCTCTCGACCTTCGACGAGGACAGGCCTCATCAGATCAGCTTTGCCAATGCCATAATCAATTGCCTGGCCTGTGTAGGATTGATGACGATTACCGTTCAGAAAGTAACAGAGACTAAAAAGTCTTTCGTAACGGCATGGGCCGATCGCTCGTCGGCGCTGAACATCGCGGAGGAATTTCAATCCGAACATCCGAATGACGTCGCCTTCGTCTATGGCGAGCCCCCGTTGTTTTTCAACCTGAGCGCCGCGGGAGTTACCTCGGCACCGATCGCTGGTTTGGCGAGTATCGAAGACGCCGACGCCGGTGGAGCTCGCAAAGTGGTCTTCCTCGGCCCGCATGCTCGCGCGGGCGATGGTTTCACTGATGAATTCAAGAAAGCGGGTGACGACATTCAGCTTTTGAAAGCGTATGAGTTGCATCGTTCACCCGTTGTCTTAGCCAACGATCCTGATCCGATTGCACTCTTCATCCAAGATGTTCGTGTCTACGAGATCAAGAAATAGACACATGCGGAGCGTGCGCAAGTCGTGTCCCTCAACCGCTCTTCCGGCAAGATCGGCCCGTGGCTACAATCCCGCTCACTTTATTCCTACCCGCGAGACGTACGATGTCCGATCCAACTCCCGCACTGAAAAGACGCCGACTTGGCCGCGGTCTCAATGCGCTGATGGGTGGATCGAAGGTCGAGCCCGTACCGGCCGAAGAAGACCTCGAGCTGCGGAACATCAAAGTCGAGGACATCGAGCGCAACCCGTTTCAACCTCGCCAAGACTTCGATGACGAGGCTCTCAAGGAGCTTTCCAAAAGCATCGAACAGCACGGTGTTTTGCAGCCGATCTTGGTGCGGCCACTCGAAAACGGGTTTCAACTGATCGCCGGAGAACGCCGCTGGTTGGCGGCGAAGATGGCGGGACTGAAAGTTGTCCCGTGCCAGGTTCGCGAGCTGGAAGATCAAAGCGTCAACGAAGCGGCGATCGAGGAAAACCTAAAACGCAAGGACCTCAACGCACTGGAGAAAGCTCACGCGTTTCAAGATTATCAGCGACGCTTCGGTTGCTCGATCGAGCAGATGGCGAAGAAGCTGTCGATGACGCGTTCGAACGTCAGCAATATTCTGCGGCTGCTCGAGTTGGACGAAGTCGTCAAAGACGCCCTGCGGCAAGATCGTATTAGCTTCGGACACGCGCGAGCATTGCTCAGCCTGTCGCGCGAAGATCAAGCCGTGATGCTCGAGCAAATCGAGCAAGGCAACCTATCCGTCCGCAAGACCGAAGCCGCCGTCCGCACTCACCTTCATGGTCCCGCCGAGTCCGACGTTGAGGTCAGTGAGCCATCAGCGATCGCCGGCAAAGTTGCCCCCGCGCCGTCGAATCACGTGCTCTCACTTCAAGATCAACTGCGCGACGCACTCGGAGCCAAAGTCGAGATCCGCTTAAAGTCCGAATCGTCCGGCAAAGTCATCATCAGCTTCGACGACACGCAGCAGTTCGAAAACATCCTGCGAGTTCTCAAGCGGGCCGCTTAGGGTTAAAGTAGCCGTCACTCTCCGAGTGACGAGCCCTCGCGAACCAGTGACGCAGGCACGTCGAGATCGATGACGGAGTGAAACAATATCTAGAGAGGCTCATCGCTCGGAGAGTGATGGCTACTTTCCCTGAGGCCACAAATGACAACTGTTGGTACGGGCGACCTAAAATACAAACCTGTCGAACAATGGCTCTACGCACCAAGCGGCGATTTAATCACCGAAGCCGTTGGCGTTGCCGTTGACTCGGAAAACAAGGTCTACGCATTCAACCGATCTGGTGGCGTGCAACCGGCCGTCATCGTTTTCGACAGCGATGGCAACTTGCTGGATCAGTGGGGACAGGACGACTTCACACGCCCGCACGGAATCTGGATCACGGAAAGCGATACGCTGATCTTGACCGATGACTTGGGCCACCGAGTCCGCCGCTTCACAACCTCGGGTGAATTACTCGGCGAGGTTGGACCCAGCGACGGCGTCCCCGCCGACACAGGTGTCGAAGGATTTGACTATCGAAAAATTCGGCCCGGCTGTGGTCCCTTCAACATGCCAACCAACGCCGTCACAACTTCGGCAGGCGACATCTTCGTAGCCGACGGCTACGGCAACGCGAGGCTTCACAAGTTCTCGCCCGAGGGCACTTACGAGCAATCATGGGGCGAACCCGGCGACGGTCCCATGCAATTCAATCTCCCGCACGGTTTGGCCATCGACGCGTCCGATCGCTTGTACCTGGGCGACCGCGAAAACAGCCGAATCCAGATACTTTCGACAGATGGCGAGCTCCTCGATACCTGGACTAATGTTATCCGTCCGTGTGAGATCTTCATCGGCCACGACGAATTGGTCTACGTCGCTGAGCTGGGAGCCCTGAAAGGAGTCTTCCCATGGCAAGACTTCGGGGACGACGCCATCGGAGGCCGGATCAGCATCTTGGATCAACAAGGCAACTTACTCTGCCGATGGGGCGGCGAGGTAATCGCTCACAGCAAAACCGATTTCTACGCACCCCACGACATCTGGGTCGATCGCGATGGCGACATTTACCTAAGCGAAGTCACCCTGTCCGCCGCGAACGCTACCCGTTCCAATCCACTCGACTTCTGGACGCTACGAAAGTTCGCCCGCGTGCGATAGCTAATCAATGGCCTCAACTCACTTAACCAACTTGCACAGTGCAAGGATCCGCTGGGCGAGTTCTCTCGCACGCAGCCTGGCTGGTTGCCCCAGTCCCTCGCGATCAAACAGCGGCGAGGTAGAACGATGGCTAGTATACAGCGGTTGGACGGACTTCAGCTCGCGACGCAGCTCGATCATTTCTGTTTGAGCCGACATCGGGAAGGCACTTGGAATTGCCGTCAACGCCATGAAGTCGTCGGTGGCGTCGAGTAGAGCGTGACGAACATCGTTGCCATCGTCTGTCAACTTCCAGACAACTCGCCGCAGCAATGCTTGTTGATCGTCGGCAGCGGTCATGAGACGCGCACTGGTTTTCTAGCAGGATACGAGCACGAGTGAGTTTCTCAAAGTTATCCAACAGACACACTCGCTTGCGCTTCGTGCTTGTAGTGTGCAATCAACTGATTGTATTCGATCCCGCGACAGCCTCAATGCCATTCAAAGATGCAAGACGATCGGCGATCGTTTGGCGGTTATCGGCACCAAGCGGTTCGTACGGCGGCGACAAGATATCCTTGCAAAGACCCACACACGACAACGCACACTTCAAACCGCGCATGTAGCCCGAGACACCTTGCCCCATGGTATAAATCTGATCGGCCAAGTTCAGAATCTCGCGTTCGAGCCGTTGAACTTCGGCCAGATCAGCACACACGGCCGCTTCGTAGATCGATACGAACAGCTTGGGAAACAAGTTCGAGCCGCCGCAGACGGCGCCGTGAGCGCCCATCATCACGGCTTGTGCCGTCAAGTCCTCGGGTCCCATCAACACGGTGAAGTCAGGCCGCTTGTCGATCATGCGAATCAAGCGGTTGAAGTGCGACATGTTGCCCGAGCTATCTTTGATACCAATGATGTTGGCATGCTCGAGCATCGGTCGCACGGCGGCTTCGTTAAAGTGGACGTTTGTGCAAATTGGAATATTGTAAACCAACAGTGGCAACGAGACCGCATCGGCCAGTTTGCTGAAGTACGGAGCGATCTCGTCATCATTCGGCGGCATATAAAACTGTCCCGCGGAGACCACAACGTCGGCGCCGCAATCAGCGGCTAACTGTGCCATCCGAACGGAATCGGCAAACGACGAATCGCTGATACCTGCGAAAACGGGCAACCGGCCATCGATGATTCGGCAAGATTCACGAATCACGGCTTGCCGAGTGGATTGGCTCAGCGACGGACCCTCGCCTGTCGTGCCCAACACGAAGATGCCGTGTACGCCACCATCGATGACGTGTTCGATCATCCGCTCCAAACCAGCAACATCGAGCGTGTCAAAATCGCTCAACGGTGTTACAAGCGGGGGAATGATGCCTTTGTAAGGAATGCTCATGGAGACTCTCAAATACAAGGACCTGTGGCGTAAGCTTCCAGCTTGCGGACCTAAACGTTCGCAAGCTGGAAGCTTACGCCACAATAGGCTTCTCGACTTCGTACGTTCGTCCATTGTCCGCCAATCCAACAGGGATGCAAACGATCGGCCAAGAGCACGGTGTGAATTTCACGTGAAACGCGGCCGACAATCCAATCGCGACGCTTGTATTGAATGCGTAGATTGGGCAACATCAGCCTTGCATGACCCAATCACAAAGGATGAATCCATGAGCTTTTCTCGTCGAGACTTTTTGAAGGCTGGCGTTTTGGGTGCTTCGGCATTTTTCGTTGCAGGGCCAAGCGGCGCAGGCGTCGCGTTGGCAGCGAAAAAACATCGATCGCTCGAAATTGCCGAGATCGAACGCACAACAGTCAAAGTGCCTTACCGCGAGACGCCTGCTCGCAGCATGAACCGCGAGTTGCCGCACTGGCGGTACTCGGAAATCTGTGAAGTCACGCTGAAATCAGGTCACGTTGGCTTCGGTGAGACACTGCTCTATTACACGTGGGGCGCTCCGACCGACGAAGCTGTCAAGCAGTCGATTGGCAAGAACGCGGCCGAAATTATGTGGAGCGACGAACTCGGTGCGGGCTTGCAAATGGCTTGTTTCGATGCCGTTGGCAAAGCAAACGACGCCCCCGTCCACGCGCTGCTTGGCCACAAAGTCCACGACAAAACACCGTTGTCTTGGTGGAACATTGACACTTCGGCCGAGGACATGGCATCGGAGTGTACCGAGGCTTACAAGCAGGGATACATGGCCTACAAGACCAAGGGGCGGCCGTGGTTCGACGTCTGGGAACAAGTCGACAAAGCGGCCAAGGTCGTTCCCGACAACTTCAAAATCGACATGGACTTCAACGACACGCTGCTCGACGCCAAACGGGGAATTCCGATTCTGAAGGACTTAGAGAAGTATCCGCAAGTGCAGATTTTCGAGACGCCAATCCCGCAAAGCGATATTGCCGGCAATCAAGCAATCTGTGCCGCGACAGACGTCGACATCGCCATGCATTACGGCAATCCCAAGCCCGTCATCGCGATCCGTGAAAAAATCTGCGACGGCTTCATCATCGGCCGCGGGGCATCATTCACAATGAACGGCGGAGCTGTCTCGGCAATGGCCGACATGCCCTTCTGGTTGCAACTGGTCGGCACCAGCATCACGGCCACGTATTCATTGCACTTCGGCGGAGTCCTCAGCCACGCGACTTGGCCAGCCGTTAACTGTCATCAGCTTTACACTCACACGTTGCTGACGAAGCCGATTGTCGTCAAAGATGGATTCGCCAAGGTGCCGGATGGCCCCGGCTTGGGTGTTGAACTCGATCGCGACGCCATCGCCAAGCTTCGCGTGCCCAAACCCAAATCGCGTCCCGAGCCAAAACGGTTGCTACTGACAACTTGGCCCGATGGCCGCAAGATGTACGTTGGCAACACGGGCCGAGTCAACTTCATGCTCAGTGTGGGACGCGGCAAGATGCCCTACTTCGAACGCGGCGTCACGACGACGCTTGTCCCAGACGACGGATCATCGAAGTGGCAAGAAATCTATGAAAAGGCTCGCAAGGCACCCCTGATGATCAAACCATAGGTAGCTTGTCATAGTAACCCGACGCGTGAGCGAGGGACCGGTCACACGTGTTCGCAACCGATACGCTTTGTTTGCGAATACGTGTGACCGGTCCCTCGCTCACGCTTCGGGTTACTGTGCGGAAGCTCCAATGCAATTGACCCGCAGATGTCGCAATCCACCCAAGAATTTGGACTCATCGATTGGTTCCGCCAACACGCGGCCAGCAACGATCGTCTTGATTTGGGAATCGGTGACGACACAGCCATCGTCAACGTCCAAGATGGCCGACGCGCTTTGCTGGCCGTCGACATGCTCTTAGAAGGAGTTCACTTCACGTGCCCACCGGCCGAGCCACACGAGATCGGTCGCAAAGCATTGGCTGTTAACTTGAGCGACATTGCAGCAATGGCCTGCATTCCAACGGCGTGTGTTGTCAGCGTCGCAATCCGCAGAGATCTCGGCCCCGAGTTCGCTCGCGAAGTTCACAGAGGCCTGAACGAATTGGCCGAGCAATTCCATGTTGCCCTGGCTGGCGGCGACACCAACGTTTGGGACAAGCCGTCCGTCATCAGCGTAACTGTCATGGGCGAGGAACCTGCTGGCGGCGCGATTCTCCGCAGCGGTGCTCAAGTCGGCGATTCCATCTTCGTGACCGGTGAACTTGGCGGCAGCTTGGCCGGACATCACCTTAGTTTCACGCCGCGAGTTACCGAGGCTCTCGAACTGCGCAAGCAATACGACATTCACGCGATGATCGATGTCAGCGACGGTATCTCATCGGACTTGCCCCACATTCTCGACGAAAGCAATGTCGGCGCGACTTTGGATGCCAATGCGATCCCGATATCCGACGCCGCAAAAATCGCGAGCGATGATCGCCGTCCGTTGGATCACGCACTTCATGATGGTGAAGACTTCGAGTTGCTCTTCACACTCTCCGAGGCCGACAGCGCCCAATTGATCGCGGCGCCGCCGGCTGCAATTCGGATTTCTAAAATCGGCGAGATCGAAGATTCACCAGGCTGCCGACTGCGTGATGCATCAGGAGCGTCGAAGCCGCTCGAGCGTCGTGGTTGGGAACACGGCTTCGCTGATTAAGAAACGTGCCCAAAACAACTTCGCGATAGTAACCCGAAGCGTGAGCGGGGGAATGGTCAAAAGCACCATAAAACTATGCGTATTGTTTGCGAATGCGTGTGACCATTCCCTTGCTCACGCTTCGGGTTTTGATGGTTGCAAATCGGGAAGTTGTTTCTAACACGTTCCTAAGCGGCAGTGGCTTGCTGGTCGTCCAACACTTCACTGGCAGCAGGTACGGTGGCATTTGCGAGTCGCTTTCGGAACGCGAAACTCAACAGAAAATGGCTTGGTATGTAAACCAGCCCCGGATACGCGGCCATCAACACGCCAATCCAAAGATACCGCGGCATCGAAGTAATCATTTCGCCGTCGGTCATTCCGAACGTCTTGTTGATATTCCCGGCACCGTTGTTCGGATCCGTGACCAAGAAAAACGTTGCCCACAGCACGATCCAACACAGACCAATCTGATACTTCCATGCACGTCGGTCGTAGCCTAGCTTCCAAACCATCCACAGCAACAAGAACGGCATCCAACCGTGAAACAGAGAAAGACTGCGGTTGAACAGTGGATTTTCCGAGTCAAACATGTACTCGGTCATGTCGATGATGTGGCCGCCTGTGGTCGCTCGATAGATGAAGTCAACGACCCACATTCCTTGCGGGACGGTAATCGCGACGGCTTGCATGCTGGCCAGAAAGGGACTTTCTTTCCAAAGGGCGATCAGCGTCACGGCCAACGCGACATCGCAGAACCAGAGAAAGTTCGAAGGGCCATAGTTCACCCAATAAAACGGAACCAAAACCGCTAAGAATGCCGTATAAGCTAACTTCAATGTCAGCGGGATTTTACGAGTTTGTGTGAGAGAGCTTTCAGACATGTCGAGCTTCCTATTTGCTGCAACTTCCTGCCAGATAATGTGATAAGGGAGATTTGCCACCGAGCAATCACCGTTGGCGGGCAGTGAGAAGGCGCAACCGCTGGCGGAATATAACGCGAAATTTCATCGCCACGTCAATGTGAATTTCCTCGGGCGCACTCTCATCACGTCCGAATTGCTTGTGAGCTGCGTTTTTGACGCCTAAGATACGCGTTTTGCGATCTTCCATGATGGAACGGTCGATCCAGTAGATTCTTGACTTCAAACTGAGAAACCATCCATGGCCAAGAAGAAAGCGGTCAAACCCGATCCCGTAGCCAGCGCGCCAGGTGAAACTGAGGACACGCCAGCTCCGGTTAAGAAGGCGTCCAAGAAAAAGGCTGCCAAGAAGAAAGCCGCGAAGAAGAAGACCACCAAGAAAAAGGCGGCTCCGAAAGTTGCGGCGAAGTCAGACTCAACGCCGTCGCTGGACTTGTTTGTCGTGTGCGATAGCGTCACCAAGGATCCTCAAACGGGCAAGCACACCTTGATCGGAGTCTTCGATCAAGTCACCGCGACGCAGTTTCCTGCTCGAGTGCCCACGTTTGCGACTTACGCCAAGATTAGCGGTGGCGAAGGTTCTCACAAAATCACGTTTGAAGTTCGAGGCACGGACGACCAACCCCTCCAGAATACGAAGTTCGACGCGGTCGAGATCAAGTGCGAGAATGATCGCCGAACGGAAATCACAGTCAACATCGCTAACCTGCAATTTCCAGAAGCAGGTCGATATCAATTTCTACTGAAGTCGGGTGACGAAACGATTGGTAACCCCGTCTTCTTAACAGTCAGCGAAGCGAATAAACCCTCTTAGAATCCAAGGAGACACAACATGGCTGAAACTCGAACTGGCGCAGTAACACTGAAGGGCAACCCCGTTGATTTGGTTGGCCCCGAACTCAAAGCGGGCGACGCTGCCCCTGATTTCACACTACAAAACGGCGATTTGGGCGACGTCACGTTGGCTTGCGGAGCTGGTAAGACTCGCATCATCGCGACCGTGCCATCGCTCGACACACCGGTTTGCCACGAAGAAACCAAGAAGTTCAACGACGCAGTCAGCGGGTTGGAGAACACCGAAGTCTTGGTCGTCAGCATGGACTTGCCTTTCGGCCAAAAACGATGGTGCGGCGCCGAAGGTGTCGAAAACGTGACGACTTTGAGTGCTCACCGCTGCACGAAATTCGCCGAGGACTACGGTGTTTTGATTGCCGACGGTCCCTTGGCCCGCATTACAGCTCGAGCCATCTTTGTCATCGATGGTGAGGGACAACTCAAGCACGTCGAATACGTTGGCGAGATCGCCCAGCATCCGAATTACGACGCGGCCCTCGCAGCAGCCAACGGTTAGCCAACGGCCCAACAATTTGTTCAATCGAAGTGAGCCCACTCGACGATGTCGAGTGGGCTCACTTTTTTAGTTCTTCATTGAATACCAGGGTGGCTGGGGACGAGTCTTCGAGCCCCCAGATTGGTTGATCGACTGGAGGCTCGAAGGCTCGTCCCCAACCACCCGACGCGGACCGCGCAAGTAATGGATCACAAAAAACAACAGCTAGATTGACAAAATCTCTGTTACAATTGCTGTGTCATTGACGCTCCGAATTCATCAATGCGCGGGACAGATCAAATGAAGCTTGAAAAACTGCCATTTGCAATAGCTGCTTACGTAGGCGCAACTGTTTCGTTTTTCTTGTTGCCAATGTTCGGAGTCATTCGCTTTCACGAATTCTTTCGCGCTGATTGGCTGGAAAGAACCGGATTCCTAGTGGGAGTGCTTGCTGTGGCACTCATGAGTGGACTTGCCGCTTTAATCCCAATGTCGACCATCGTCAGCCACGTGAAGACGCTATCCAACTGGGGGAAACTCAAGGCAGCTGTAGGTCTCCCGCTCTGCCTGGGGGTCCTACTCTATCTTGATGACAAGGCTCCCGAAGACGATCTCATGCGTATCGCCATGCTCGTGGCAGCAGCGGTCACTGGATTGGTAACTCGCTCGCTACACGACGCATATAAGATGAGCCTCGTCAAGAAATACAGGGTCGAGGCACGTGCTCGTCGTGAAATACGCAAGAGAGACAGTCGAGTCAACAATCGAATTCCCACATCGTCTTACAGCTAAACCTGGGTGAAGTTACAGCAACGGCATCGCTTTCGTTATTCAAGAGCGGCAGGCCAGTGAGAAGACGGCGACTGCTCTAGCTGGAAGCACCTTTCGCTTTGGCTTGCATGCCAGCCAACTTCTTGAGCCCCTCACCGACGGGCACGCAAATGAACAGAACGCCGAGCATCTCGTCACCGGTATTGCGGAATTCATGCCCTGTACTCGGCGGCACGTAAACGACGTCTTCTGTTTTCACTGTCTGAGACTCGCCTCCGATCATGGCAGTTCCAGAGCCGCGTGTTATCACGACAAGCTCTTCGGCATCGGGATGAATGTGAAGTTCCTTCACGTGCCGTCCACCAGGCGGAATCAGCATGTGATGGACAAATTGAACCGTCTGAAGACACGTTCTCTCAGGTCCCGCTTCGTGCTCATAAAGTCGCACAACCGGCGCGGGATCATCAGCGCGGTTCTTCCATTCGCCGTTCTCATCCTTAACGCTGTATTCGATGACGCGATGCGGATTGTTGAACAGCAAGCTTTGGATAACGTTATACGCCTGAGTCTTCCAATTCGCGATAGGCATTCGAGTATCCCACTACGTCGCTTATAGAATCTATCAACGCCCCCGACCTTATGTCGGGGGGTTCTTGCGTCTCTGCACTACTTTTCGTCGAGAGCCATTGTCTTGTAGTGCAAAGACGCAAGAACCCCTGAGATAAACTCAGGGGCGAAAAAACGCTCATCTTCTGCAAGAATTCTTATGTGGCAGCTGCTAAACCGTTATCACAACACGCTTGGTAATAGACTTCGGTCGCCTGCTCAAGCTGCCCGATATCGAGCCACTCGTCTTTGGTATGTGCTTGAGCGACGGAACCGGGGCCGAAGACAACGGGGGGAACATCAGCCTCGGCAATGCGTGAGGCGTGTGTACCGTACGGCACACCGACTTTGACACCACCGCCGGTGACGGCGTTGATTTGCTTTAACAGGTTGTTGCCAAGGTCATCGTTCGTGTCATCGGGCAGCGCCGTTCCAATGATCCACGGCTCGGAGAACTCAAAGTCAAAGTCAACGCGCTGTTTGAGAAACTCGCGCACATCCTCCATGACCTGCAAGCCATCTTCACCGGGAATCACTCTCCGATCGACTTCGATCTCGCATGTATCCGGCACTGTGTTCACACTGATGCCGCCGCTAATCAAACCGATGCTCAACGTCGCCGAGCCACATCGCGAATGCGGTTTCACGAGCGAGTCGAGCATGTCTGCGTACTCTTCTAACGCCGAAAGTATCTTCGCCATCCGATAGATCGCATTGACGCCCTTTGTCGGATCCGAACTGTGGCAGGCAACTCCAGAGGTGAAGATTTTCCAACGAGTCGCGCCGCGGTGTGCAACAACTAGGTCCATTTCAGTTGGCTCGGCGACGATCGAAACATCCGGCCGCTTGCCCAGCATCTGACTGCGGTTTTCGCCGTCCGACCACAGCTTGACCAAATCCTTAATGCCCATCACGGTCGCTTCTTCATCGCAAGTGCAGGACATCACGACGTTGTTTGCATTATCTGGATTTTCCTTCACTAACCTTGAAAATGCAGACAACATCGCTGCCATGCCACCCTTTACATCACAGGCACCACGTCCATAGATTCGGCCATCTTTCACGACTGGATCGAATGGATCGATGGTCATTCCGTCGACGGGAACAGTGTCTTGATGCGCGTCCATTAGGATCGTCGGCGCATTTTTGTCGGCTCGGTAGATGGCGACCACATTGGATCGACCGGGGACAACGTCAATCACCTCGTATTCGACTCCCAGGTCCTTGAAAAAGCCGGCCAGAAATTCGGTCAGACGCGTTTCATAGTATTCAGGACCGGTCAAATCCCGCCCCATCGGGCTTACGCTAGGGATCGCAATCAATTGCTTCAGAATCTCTAAGGCGTCCATCGATTGTCGCATTTCTAAAGAAAGAAGAGCCCGCGGCGACGACTCACCACGGGCTCTAAATTGATAAAATAATTAACTTTACGGCAAGAGATCTTTGACCGTATCGCGTTCTGTTCGCAATTCGGCGAGGGTGGCGTCGATCTTCGCCTGAGC
>PBMZ01000041.1 GCA_002722955.1 Planctomycetaceae bacterium
CAAATCGCAGTAAAAGTTCGCCCGCCGCAATAAGAAGAGTTAGGCTGAATCCAACAGCCCCGATGCGAAACATTGTCCCGCGTAAGAAGGATCGGCGATGGCTGCTTGCAGCCGGATTGGCAGCCTCGGACAGGGATGTGTCGTGATTCATGCAATCTCCTGATATGGCAGAAATTGGGGTCGCGGATACTATGGACACTACAAATCGCGGTCAATACCGGAGTCACAGCTTGCTCTCAGAAGCCCCGCTTCTGGGTGAAGCCGGGCTTCTTTCACCGAACAGCCGTGCGAACTGCCCAAAATCTGATAAGTGGCGCAGACTAGGATGACTTTTTTAGTTATTACCGTCACCAAGGAAAGCGAATCTTCGGAATTTGCAGGAGATGGAATGACAAAATGGGTATAGCGACCGCAGAGAAACAGCAGATACTCCAAACAATACGCCAGGCGGGCGTTGTCGGTTCCGGCGGCGCTGGCTTTCCGGCGTACAAGAAGCTGGACGCGACCGTCGAGCACGTCATCGCCAACGGAGCTGAATGCGAACCGTTGTTGCAGAAAGACCGCGAGTCGATGTTGCAACGGAAAGACGACTTCTTTCGAGGCCTCGGAATTCTGCGCGACTTGACGGATGCGTCGACCGTGACCGTTGCCGTCAAGAAAAAGAACGAAGACGTCATCGACGGGTTTCAATCGGACCTGGACGCCAACAACTTCGAGAATCTTGTTTATCCCGACGTCTACCCGGCGGGCGACGAATACATTCTGGTCTATGAGATCTCCGGCCGCTTGATACCACCCGGCGGCATTCCACTGAACGTCGGCTGTGTGGTCAACAATGTTGAGACCATCATCAACGTGTCTCGCGCGATGGACGGCCAACCAGTCACCGACAAGTTCGTGACGGTTTGTGGTGCGGTGAGGAATCCGCTGACGACCGTTGTTCCCATCGGCACGCCGATCTCCGAGTGCATCGAGTTGGCGGGCGGAATGACGACAGACGATCCGTTCATTCTGACCGGCGGAATTATGATGGGCGGAACGACGACGGACCTTTCGCTGCCAGTCGCCAAGAACATGGGCGGCATCATTGTGTTGCCGTGGGATCATTATCTGGCACAACGCAAGGGGCAGTCGCAAGAGACTTACACGCGAATCGGACACGGGCAATGCGACCAGTGCTCGCTGTGCACGGAACTTTGTCCGCGTTACATCATGGGCTATCCGATCGAGCCTCACAAAGTCATGAGAACGCTGCTGATGACGGGCGAGGCCAAGGAACGCGGCAGCTTGTGGGCTCAATACTGTTGTGAGTGCAACGTGTGTTCCTTCATCGCTTGCCCCGAAACGCTCGACCCGAAAAACATCTGCGTCGATGCCAAAGCGGTCTTGCGTGAGAACAAACTGGGACGAACAGAAGACGAATTGGAAGTGCTCTTCCGTGATCCTCACCCGGCGCGGAAAGGTCGAGAGATTCCGATTCCCACGTTAATCACGCGGCTTGGCCTGACGCCTTACAACAAGAAAGCACCGTTCGTTACGACGGACAACTGGCGGCCAGAGAAAGTGACCGTGCCGTTGAATTCCCACATCGGCGCACCGGCACAGCCAACGGTTTCGGTCGGAGCAACAGTTCGAGTTGGCGACGTGATCGGCACGGTTGAGGAAAGTCAGCTTGGCTGCCCCGCGCACGCCAGCATCGACGGCAAAGTGACGGCAATTAACGATAACAAAATCGAAATCACACCTTAGACATTGTGCTTTTTAGTGGTGTACGCTTCCAGCTTGCGAAACTGAACAGCGTCGCAAGCTGGAAGCATACGCCACTGACCTTAGACATTGGTGAAGAGATATGAACAACGGAAGTGCAATCGGCATTGTCGAGACGTCCAGCATCGCGCGCGGCTTTCTAATCGCGGACGCGGTAACCAAGGCGGGCGACGTCAAGATCATCGTCAACCGAACCATCTGCCCCGGCAAGTACATGGTGCTGATCGGCGGTAACGTCGATGCCGTGACGTCGGCCATCGAAGCGGGCGTCGAAGCGGGGGCTCACACGGTGGTTGACCAGTTCGTCATCCCTAACGTGCACCCGACGGTGTTCCCGGCGGTCAGCGGTGTAACTCACTTGCCTGATCTGAAAGCCTTGGGCGTGATCGAAGCCTTCAGCGTAGCGTCCGTGATCGAGGCGGCGGATGCAGCCGTCAAATCAGCACAAGTCGAGCTAATCACGATTCACTTGGCTATGGCGATTGGGGGCAAGGGCTGGGTGTCGTTGACAGGAGACGTCGCGTCGGTCAACGAAGCGGTTGAAGTCGGCAGCGAGGTCATCGAACGCAAGGGCCTCTTGGTCGACAAAGTCGTGATTCCCGCGCCGCGGCCTGAGATCATTCAGGAGTTTGTGTAAGGCAGAGATGCTTGAGCTAAGACATCAGTTTGGCGTAACGTCCCAGCGCCATCAGTGGGAAGTAGATGCGATAGAGGTGGTACTTCAAGTAGAAGACACGAGGGAATCCCGTTCCGGTGAACCAGTCTTCTTGCCAAGTGCCGTCTTCTTCTTGAGCGGACATCAAGAATTCGACG
The DNA here is from genome assembly GCA_002722955.1 of Planctomycetaceae bacterium. Lineage (GTDB taxonomy): Bacteria > Planctomycetota > Planctomycetia > Planctomycetales > Planctomycetaceae. The sequence continues at coordinate 2,581 of PBMZ01000041.1, forward strand.
CCGCGCCGTACCTCGGGCGAGTTCACTTCTCCGGCGGCCATCAAACCCATCAGTGCCCAAGCTGTTTGAGACGCAGTGACCGGGCCCTCGCCGCGGCGCCAGGGTTCGTCGTAGGTGCGAGGTGACTCGCCCCAGCCGCCGTTGGCTCGTTGTTTTGATTTGAGCCACGCGACTCCGCGTTGCATTCGTTCATCGTCGGTGGGAATACCGATGGCGGCTAGACCGACCAGTGCTTGCCATGTGCCGTACAAGTAGTTCACGCCCCAGCGGCCGTACCAGGCGCCGTCTTCTTCTTGATCGTCCCATACGAACTTCAGCGCTCGTTGGATCGAGGCATGGTTGCTCGACAAGTTGACATCGGCGAACATCTCGAGCATCCGCGCCGTCAAGTCGGCCGTGCTGGGATCAATCATCGCGTTGTGATCGGCGAAGGGTACTTGAGTAAAGATCTCGCGCGTGTTGTCGACATCGAACGCGCCCCAGCCGCCGTCTCGGCTTTGCATGTCCAGCACCCAACGGGCGCCGCGATGAATGGCCGAGAGCACGGGTTGTAGTCGCTCGATTTCGGCAAGGGCCGTCTTCGCTGATGTGCCGCGTCCGGACACGATTGCGGCGGCATCGCCGTCCTCGGCGTGTGGACTCCAGTCCTCAATCAGGAACTCGGCCGACAAACGGTCCTGCGGCAACCAGCGAGCCAGTGCCATGACGACCATGCAAGTGTCGTCGACATCGGGATAGAAGCGGTTGTTGAATTCGAAGAACCAACCAGCCGCCGGTCGATCGGGGACTCGGACAGCCCAGTCGCCATGTTCACGTACTTCTTTGGAAAGTAACCAGTCAACGGCTCGTTGCATGCCGGCATCAGTCGGCTCGACGCCCGCCTCAAGCATCGCGATGGTGGCAATGGACGTGTCCCACACGGGCGACTTACAAGGTTGCAGCCGATCGGCTTCTCCTTCGGAGATGACCAACGCCTTCAGTTCGTCCAAGGCAGCAGTGACCAGTTCGGAGTCATCATCGTGGCCGAGGCACTTGAGCGCCACAACACTCCAAATGATTGGCGGGAAGATGGCGCCAAGACCGTCGCTGTCCGCGAATCGCTCGCGCATCCATTCGTCCGCGCGAGCGATGGCCTTCTTGCGAAACGGTTTGATACCGAGCCGCTCGCACCATTTGATTCCGGCGTCGATGCACTGGAAGACTCGATTCCAGTGCAGCCAACGTCGCTTGGACATCTCGTCGACAACATCTGATGCGCCCATGGCCATCGGCAATTGTTCGGGCGACCGAACGAACAGCTCTCGAATACTCCACGGTTCAGGCAGCTCGGTCGAAGGCCGAAAGGCCCACAACAAACTCAGCGGGACAAGAATCGTGCGAGACCATGCGGACATTTCGTAGATGTTCAACGGCATCCACGTTGGTATCAGCATCAGTTCGGGCGGTACAGCCGGGCACTTGTTGTAAGGAATCACGCCAAGCAGGGCTAAATAGTATCGCGTGAAACTATTGACCTTCTCGACGCCGCCAGCGGCCAAGATGACTTCCCGTGCGCGTTGCATGAAATCGCGGTCGGCGTCGTAACCAGCGATCTTTAAGGCAAAGTATGCCTTGACCGATGCACTAATCTCGAGAGGCCCGCCTGGATAGATCGACCAGCCGCCGCATGGAAGTTGTTGTTGACGGATATACTCGGCCGCTCGCAACGCTTCCGGACTTTGGCCTTTGCCCAAGAAAGTCAGCAGCAGGATGTACTCTGATTCAAGGATGGTGTCGCCTTCAAGCTCACCAACCCAATAGCCGTCGTCATGTTGAATTGAGTGTAAGTATTCAACCGTTCGCTTGATCGAAGTCGTCAGCGCCGCGGCGTCAACGTGAAGAGCCATTCCATCGGCAGCCACGTTTTCGGCAACAGTCGGTTGGTCGGAGTCCTGCCGGCCAGAATTCATGACAGAATGCCTCGCGCGAGGAGATAGATGTCGGTGAGGCGAGATGGTATGGGCTGCACAAATCAATCGCAATACCGATTGACTTCAGATCGTTTAACTTGCGAGCTACGCTATTGAGCCAGCGCTGTTTGATCAGTTTGCGTTCCGAGCTCTGCCGAAATGCCGGGCTTCGTAATCACAAAGTAAAGCAGCGTGGTCATGCCACCAGCGAGCTCGAACGGGATCAGCCAAACAAGCGTACCGATCCATGAAGAAACGGCCATCCCGATCGGGATCGACAGGAACAACGCGTTGCTTAACAAAGCATCTCGAGTGAAAACGGGACCGTGTAGCTTTTCGCGCGGGATTCTCCGCGGCAGGAATCTTGGGACCGAGGCCATGTAGTCAGAGAACTGCTCGGTCGATTGTTGGAACTCGTATTCCTCGTACTGAACCATGCGCTGATACCGTACGGCGTGGAACAAAAAGAACAGCAGTGCCGGAAGCCATCCAAAGAACAAGCTATAGCCTGTGAAGATCAGCATCGTCCCAACATACAACGGATTGCGCACGATTCCGAATGGACCTGACGTGACGAGCTGTGAGGTTTCCGGTCGACGCGAACCCATAATGCCGGCTGACAAGATGCTAGCGCTCCAAAGCCGGATGAAGATTCCGAAAGCGGCAACTGTCGTCGCGAGGCAAGCGACCCAAATTTCGAAGTCAGGCGCATACCACGGACCGCGACTTGCGGTAAGTAGATGGACGATGACAGCGAACACCGGTTGGCTCGCGATCAATATGGGCAGACGGTAGCGAAACTCCCAAGGTTGCGCGCATCCTAGCAATCGCATCCTAGACCTCAGCTCATTGGGCACTCGTAGTGGGCAAGAGAAATTGCCCGTGGACTCCGTGCCGGTATTTTGCCGAGTTTTCGCGAATGCGCCCAGGCAGGCTTCGCGCGAAAGTCGCTCCGAGTGATGGCTACTTTACAACTCAGCCAAGCGGATCACTTCCAACATGAGCGCGTCGACGGCTTCTTTGTCGGTGGGAACGCTCAGGTGTCCGAATTCCTTGATCGGATAGATGACCGCGTGAGGCAATTGCTGAGGCACACAGTTTTGCCGCCGATAAATCAAGGCGATGCGATCGACGTTTGGTGGGTGATAGGGAACAAAGCGCACAAATGTGCTATCAACATAGAGTGCCGTGTCGATGCGAATACCGGTTAGGCCGAGTCGATTCATGGCGTCGATTCCAATCAAGGACCCAGCACTCCAGCCATACAAAAGGATGCGCGCGTTCGGATTCATGGCACGAATCTGATAGATGTGCTGAGCCAGCTCGATTCGCGAGCCTCTCATTCGCGCCACACCGCTTGGCGTCATCCGATAGTAGTAGGCGTTCGGGAAGCCTTGATCTTTTAAGTAAGTCGACAGTCTTCGAATGTCACCCAGCCGTAAAAAGTCAGCAGGGGATTCGAGGAAGAACACGTGGACGTTTTCTTTATTCAGCGGTTGCGACTGCGCGTAATCCTCGAAAGACGATTCCGGCGTGATCGCGCAGCCGGTCAATCCCGAGAGCACAGTGGCAACGCCAGCCAAGAGAAATCGTCGAGAGCGATCCATCGCAAGCCTCAAACTGAAAGAGCCCTGATTCAAGCAGGTATTGGTTTGTAGGTCAGGCCGGAAGTGCGCAATCCGCTTAGCGCGGAACGCGCGCGTTCCAGCATTGTGCCTATTAGATTCTTCGGCACTTGTGACGCCGACGGTTGAATGCAAAGCCGTCACAATCGGAACTTGCAGCAAAGAAAACGGGGCCGAACACTGGATTTGGCTCAAGATCGAGCACCAGCATCAACATGCTATTCAGAAAAGCCTTCAAAAAAACGAGGCCGCGAAAACAGCATCTTTCAGTAGAGCCTACAGTTCAGACCATTTCCGGCCTGCTCGTTTGTGATTCGGGGGGCTTTCTCCTATTATGGCGGATTCTTCGAATCTGGCTCGATCCGCAGATCTTGGTCGAGGCTTTTGATTCATCGATCTTTCGATGACTTCATCTCTGATTTTTCATCTTCATTGGTTAAGGTTAGCTACGGAAACTCTCTCATGTCGAAATTCAATCCTGCAGACATCCGCAATATCGCGTTCGTTGGACACGGGGCCACTGGCAAGACGACTTTGGCTGATTTGTTGTTGTTCAAGAACGGAGTGGGCAGTCGAGCAGGCTCGGTTGACGACGGCACGAGCGTTCTGGATTCCGATGACGAGGAAAAGGATCGTAAGTCGTCCGTGTCCTCGGCAGTGATCCATATCGAAAACGGCGGCAAGCGACTCAATATTATCGATACGCCTGGTTTCCCGGACTTCATCGGTCAAGTCCCCGGCGCACTTCGCGCCACCGAAACAGCTGTCTTGGCGATCAGTGCTGGTGCTGGCATTGAAGTCAACACACGCCGCACATTTGCCGAGGCGGGCAAGGCGGGAGTCGCCCGGATGATCCTTGTCAACAAATGCGACATGGACAACATCATCCTGGACGAGTTGATGGAAGCCATCAAATCGAACTTGGGCGCGGCTTGCGTTCCGCTGAATGTGCCGGTTGGTATTTCCGGAAGCTTTAGTGGTGTCGTCAGTACGCTGGATGTTCCCAGCGATGTTCCTGGTGACGTACAATTGGACCCAGCAGAAATCAATCAAGAGCTGATGGATGCCATCGTCGAGGCCGATGAGGAGTTGATGATGCGGTTCCTCGAAGGTGAAGAGTTGTCGTCGGATGAGGTCGCGGGTGGCGTCACGAAGGCGTTGCTAGCAGGCACCTTGATCCCAATCTTCTTCGCCAGTTCAAAGACCGACGTGGGTGTCGAGGAATTCCAGAACGCGCTGATTTCCATGGCTCCCAGCCCTGTCGATGTCGAGCGAAGTGCACAAAAAGGTGACGACGAAGAATCGCTCTCGGCCGATGCCAGCGGCACGTTGGTGGCTCAAGTTTTCAAGACACGCATCGATCCGTTCGTCTCGAAGATGAGCTATTTGCGGATTTACAGCGGCAAGTTGGCCAAGGACTCGTCGGTGTACAACACACGCAGCGGCAAGAACATGAAGATCAGCCAGTTGTTAGAGGTCCAAGGCGGCGGCAACGATCCCGTCGACGACGCGACTCCTGGTGACATCGTCGCGCTGGTTAAGGTCGAGGACCTCAAGGCTGGCGACACGCTGACAACGGACAGTAGCGGACTGGTCATGGGCGACATCGATTTTCCCAAGCCAATGGTCATGTTGGCTGTCGAGCCGAAAAGTCGCGCCGACCAAACCAAGATTTCCGGTGCCCTGCAAAAGGTCGAAGAAGAAGACCAAACGTTTGTGATAACGCGCGAAGCGCAGACGAAGGAAATGGTCATGTCGGGCATGAGCGAGCTGCACTTGCAGATCGTCGCCGACCGCATGTTCAAACGGGATAAGGTGGAAGTCGTCACCAAGGAACCGAAGATTCCTTACCGCGAAACCGTTAATGGTGCTCACGAGGGAAGCTATCGGCACAAGAAGCAATCGGGCGGTGCCGGTCAGTTCGGGGAAGTCCACTTCCGCATCTCGGCTTGCCCACCCAACGTCGATCCCGATGAATTCTTCAACAAAGAACGCTTCCTCAACATGCGTGACGTCCATTACGACGAAACTTTGAACTACGCTTTCGTCGATCGCATCACCGGCGGTTCCGTCCCGAACAACTTCATTCCGGCTATCGAAAAGGGTGTCAAAGAGCGGATGGAGCAGGGCGTCATCGCCGGTTACCAAGTTCAAGACGTCGTCTGCGAGCTGTTCTTCGGCAAAGATCACCCGGTCGATAGCAACGAAACCGCATTCAAGACCGCGGCCAGCATGTGCTTCCGCAACGTCTTCCAAGAAGCCAACCCATCGCTGCTCGAACCGATCGTGTCGATCGAAATCAGCGTGCCAGGCGACAAGCTGGGTGATATCACCAGCGACCTGAATACTCGCCGCGGTCGAATGGAAGGCATGGACGGTGCTCCAGGCGGCTTCCAAGTCTTGAAGGCCAAGATCCCGCTGGCAGAGATCATGACGTATTCACGATCGTTATCCAGCATGACGGGCGGTCAAGGCACCTTCACTTATGAACTAAGCCATTACGAAATGGTCCCACCACAAGAACAATCCAAAATCGTCGCCGCCGCCGCGCGGGAGAAGGAAGAGGAGAGCTAAACCGCTCCTTTATTCTCAGGCACGATTCGGAAACGCAGGAGTGCTGAGGTCGCAGAGATTACGATTACTCAGTGACCTCATCGCCTCTGCGTTTTTCTTTTTCACGCAAGAATCTTAGAGCGAGTCGAATTTTCCTGAGAGGCAAAGTCGCTAGGTTCTCTGATCCTTCCAGTCTACTACTTGACAACGTATGGCTCGCGCAGGATCCTAGATGTTCGGTATTGCGATGTTTTCGCGATGCTCCTGCCTGCTTTCCCTGCCACGCCAAATGAGGAATACTCCATGCTTTTGACTCGCCTTCGGATTCTGGGCTTCATCGCCAGCGTTTGTCTGTTGAGCACCACGGCCACCGTGTTTGCTCAGCAAGGAACAGACGCGAAAGCGAACGAGTTGAATCAAGCCATCGAAACGGCTCGCGCGAACGTCGACTCCGTAAAGACGGTCGTCGACACTGCTCGAAATCAAGACAAGCAGCTCAACGATGCCGTGAAAGGTGCCAAGGCGAAGCTCAAGAAGCTCGAAGCCGACGTGAAGGCGAACGAGGCCAAAGTCAAACCGCAGCAAGATGCCGTAAAGAAAGCCAACGACGCGAAGGCCGCCGCTGAAAAGGTAGCCGCGGCAGCAAACGCCGAAGTCCAAGCTGCTCAAAAGGCTTTGGCTGCAGCAATGGCAGCGCTTCAAGCGGCTCAAAAGAAAAAGACTGACGCGGACACAAAGTACAAAGCCGAAGCCGCCAAAGTTGCGACGGCTACCAAAGCCAGCACGGATGCTACAACAGCTTTGAAAGCGATTGAGACCACGATTGCCTCCGCAAAAACGTCAATTACCTCGACCGGCGGCGAAATCAAAAAGGCCGAGGCTGCAGTTGCGGAATTCAACCCAACATTGACGTCGGCAGAAGATTCGCTGGCGAAAGCGGAAGCCAATGTGATCGCTAAACTGCGGGACCTCGAAAAGTACCGCATTTCCAAAGGCGAGTTGGTTTCATTCGCCGAGTCGGTGGCTCCTATCTTCGCCAGCCGTTGCTTGGCGTGTCACAACGCTCGAGTCGCCAAAGGCCGATTCAACATGGAATCATTCGCCGGCATCATGAAGGGTGGCGAATCTGGTGAATCGATCGTGGCTGGTAAGCACGGGGAGTCGAGTTTGGTTGACTTGATCGCTGACGGCTCGATGCCGGAAGACGCCGATCCGCTGACAGCCGAACAAATCGCTTTGGTGAAAAAATGGATCGATACTGGTGCAACGCTCGACGCGGGCCTGAGCCCCAACGCTCACTTGATTCAGATCATGCCAAAGATGGCTCAGCCAATGCCACCGGAGACTTACCGAGTTCCCGTGCCGATCACGGCTGTTGCGTTTAATCCGGCAGGAACAGTTCTGGCAACGTCCGGCTATCACGAAGTGCTTCTGTGGAATGTCGCCGACGGAAAGCAAGTCCGCCGCGTGACGAATTTGGCCGAGCGAATTTACGACATCGAGTTCAGTGGCGATGGTGCGAAGATGGCCGTGGCCGCCGGAACGCCGGCTCAAATCGGCGAGATCAAAATCTTCAACGTCGCCGATGGCAAGTTGCTCGCGGACTTAGTTCGAAGTGCGGATTCGGTGTTTGGCCTGTCGTTCAGTCCCGACGGAAAACGAATCGCGGCTGGTGGCGCTGACCGCGCGATCCGTGTTTATGACACGACCAGCGGCGAGCTGCAATTGACGATTGAAGATCACGCAGATTGGGTCATGGATGTCGCCTGGGCTCCCGACGGTGCGAAGTTGGCATCGGCTAGTCGCGACAAGACCTCGAAAGTCTTCGATGCGAAGACGCGCGACTCGCTGGTGACGTTCAATAGCCATGGTCAGCCCGTATTCGGTGTTGGCTTCAATCCCGACGGCAAGCAAGTTGCAACGAGTGGACGCGATCGCAATGTTCGCGTTTGGAATGTTGCCGATGCAAAGCAAGTCCGCGCGATTGGCGGCTTCGGTGACGAGGTCTTCCGTATCGCCGTAACAAAGGGCGGACACGTTTATAGCTGCAGTGCCGACAAGACGGCTCGCCAGCACAACATTGCCGATGGCAAGGCACTTCGAACATTCAGTGGCCACACCGATTGGGTTTACTCAATCGCGGTCAACCCAACAGCCAAGAAAGTTGCCGCCGGCAGCTACAACGGTGAAGTTCGAATCTGGAACGCCGACGATGGCAAAGAGTTGGTCAAGTTCAGCGGCGTGCCAACCCTGAAGCTTGGTGCTGCGACCGCGGCAAAATGACGCTTGGCAAGAGAATTCTGCTAACATTTAGAAGCCCGGCTTTTTGCAAAAGCCGGGCTTCTTTCGTTTAGTGAAAGAAATTTGTCATTAGTTATTTGTCATTTGTCATTGGCCATATCAGAATCAGATTCAATGACTTCCAAATGAAAAGTGACGAATGACAAATAACTAATGACTAATCTCATCAATTTGTATACGTCGGCCATTCTTCTGATCGTATGTTTCTCGACTGCTGCGTTTGCCGAGCTCAAAGTCGAGTCGGTCATGTACAACGATCCGAAGTTCGAGTTTCCCAAGGACATTCTCGAAACACCGAACCATGTTCTGCCGCTTTGGCTCGAGGCCCTCGAACAATCTGAGTTCGAATTGAAACGCAGAGTTATCGAAGCATTCGCCGAAGCTCACGCGTCGAAGATGAAGGGGCTCGAGCAAACCATCGCCCCAATGCTGCGAGAACTCGACGCCCCCGAACAGCATCCCAAAGTTCAATTGGCCATCGCGAAAACATTGGTCGCGATGGATCAAAAGCAAACAACTGAACTTTTGTTTCGACTATTGGATTCGCACGGCTTAGCAATGGCGCTCGTTGTCGAGCCAGCGTTGGCCAAGTGGGACTATCAGCCAGCCCGCGCGATGTGGATGCAGCGACTCGTCGATCGACCGCGTTCAAATCATCGTATGAAACTGGCGATCCGCGGCCTTGCTGAAGTCCAAGAACAGAAGGCACACGCCGACCTCATCCGTCTGGCGACCGCATCGCGCGAATCCGCCATCATCCGACTTGAGGCAGCCGACGGATTGGGGAAGCTGGGCGGTGAGTTGTTGCCGATCGCGCGCGAACTGGCCTCGGAAGGTTCATCAACGCTGAACCGCATGGTCGCTGCCAGAATGCTAGCTTCGGCAAGCGGCTCGGACGTCGAAGTTTTCTTGCGTCAACTTGCACTTGATAAGGAAACAACCGTTGGCAACATCGCAGCACAGCGGTTGCTACAGATCAGCCCCGACACCGTTATGCCGATTATTGATCGAGTCAGCGTTAGCCCCGATGCCAACATTCGAGAGACTGCGGCTAAGACATTGACGGCTCGACCAAGTCCCGAAAACGTCAAATGGCTGGGGCCGTTCTTAGACGACCCACATCCGAAAGTCCGCGGATTCGTCCGAGAGGAACTGTTTCGAATGGCAACGAAACTTGACCTGAAAGACGAAGTGCTTGCGGAAGCCATCGCCATGTCTCGAACCGATCGTTGGCGCGGGATCGAACAGTCGTTGTTGATTCTTACAGAACTGGATCACAAGCCGTCGGCTGATCGAATGGTGGCGCTTTTGGAATTCGAGCGGCCCGAAGTTTTTATGACGGCCGCATATGGCCTGCGGCGGTTGGCTGTACCGGAAACCTTGGCGCCTATGTTGGCTTATGCCACTCGTATGACCCCGCTTCTTCGAGGGTCGCTGTTGGATGGCTCGATCGTCATCCAAGTTGATCACGAAGTCAGCCAGTTGTTTCAAGCGTTCGGACAGATGAAGTACAAACCGGCCGAGGCGCTGATGCGAGAGTACATTCCCAAGAACACCGGTTACCCGCGATCTCGCCGAGCGGCCGTTTGGGCCTTGGGGTACTTGCACGAAGGCCAGCCGCAAGCGGCACTCGTTAGCCAACTTGCCGGTCGAGCCAACGACCAAAGCACGTTCAATCCCGAGGACACGCAAGTCCGCCGTATGGCTGTTGTCAGCCTTGCCCGAATGAAAGCCGTCAACGTAGTCCCCACGTTGCGAAGTATTTTGGCATCGGAGAGTCCCCGATTCACGTTGGGTTATGCGTGTGCGTGGGGCATTCATAAATTGGACGGCGATCCATTGCCGAAGTTAAAGCCAAAGGTTGTCCGCAAAACGCAGTGGTTCTTGGTTCCGTTTGGCGAAGAGACAAGAGACAAGAGCCAGAGGTGACTGTTGACGCTCGACTCTTAACTTTCTGGCTCTTGACTCTCGACTTTCGTCCCTTGACCCTTTCAGAAGTAAATTGATGGGCAATCGTGCCGTTTATGTCTTGATCGCCGTCGTCACGGTTGCCGCAATTGGTCTGCTTTGGGGTTCCAGCATTCCCTTGGGTGTTCCGTCCGAATGGGAATGGAATCGCATCCAATATCCCGGCGGTTTGGGCGCGGTCATGATCGAGAGCGCCCTCGCGCTGATCGTGTCCATCTTCTTGATTGGCTACGCGTGGCTGGGATTGCGTCGAATTGAAAGGTGCTCGGGTGCGGAACGCTTTGGTTGGTTGATTGGATTGGTGGCGATCGGCGTTGCCTGGATGATCTCGGTCCAGGAAAGTACTCCGCCCACGTATCGCATGACCAAGGCTGCTTGGGTGCTGTATTACCCGGGTGCTTCGGGATACTACTTTAACGCTCGTTATGATTATCCCAACACGGACGAGTTTCTTGGCGGTTACGAAGATCGCATGAAGGAAGGCGACTACTTGCACGTCGGCACGCACCCGCCCGGGTTGTTCGTCGTGTACCGCGGCATCATCAACTTTCTGAATGGCAATCCGGCCGCCGTTGAAGCCGTGCTGCAGACTCAAACGGAATCGTTCTCGGCCGCCTTCGATGTGATCGAGGAAAACAACCGCGCCTCACGAGGCCTGAAGCCTGAAGACCGTGCCACTATTTGGCTTGCCGTGCTGCTGACTCACTTGGTCGCAGCGCTGACGGTCATCCCACTTTTCGCGCTGCTGCGGCAAGAGTTTTCGGCACAGACCGCATGGGCAAGTATCTGCTTTTGGCCAGCGATCCCCTCGATCTGCATCTTCTTGCCCAAGTCGGATGCGCTCTACCCATTGATTGCCGCCACCTTCATCTATTTTTGGGTCAAGGGTTTCCGCGATCGAAGCTGGTCCGAGTTCCTGATTGCGGGTCTTGTCGCTTGGCTCGGCATGTTCTTCAGCTTGGCGATGTTGCCGACTTTGGCTGTCGCTGGACTGCTAACACTGATCCACTTGAAGAAGCTTGTCGAAAGCGAACGAAGCGAGAACAATCCCGATGCTGACGACGCGACACAGAAGCCTTCGCCGTCACTTTGGAGCGGTCCGCTGAAAGCCATCGCCTTCGCGGTTGCCGGCTTTATCGCGCCGTGTCTGGTCTTGCTATTCGTTTGGAAGATCAACCTGGCCGCGGTTTGGTATTACAACTTCATCAACCACGAGAGCTTCTATGATGCCTTCGAGCGAACCTACGCCAAGTGGCTCGGTGTCAACGCCATCGAAATCATGATCGCCATGGGCGGACCATTGGGAGTTCTGGCTGTCTCGTCAACATGGACTAAGTCGGCTTTGACGCGCAGCAAAGCGTCCGACTTCCAAGGTGTCTGGCCCTGCCTGGCCGTCTGGATGCTTCTTTGGCTATCGGGCAAGAACAACGGCGAGGCTGCGCGCCTGTGGATCATCCTGTTACCCGGTGCCATCTGGATGGCCGCCTATCGATTGGACGCCATGTTTGAAGAGGCAGATTCGGACAAAGAGACGAAACCACATCCCCTGGCCGCCTGGTTCTGCTTGTTAATCCTGCAAGCCTTCGTCTGCGTAGCGACCACAATGCGCGTGACAGGGTTCAGTCTTCCCGGCCCCGTTGAATGGCTCAAGCGACTGGACGAAATCTTCTAACACAGTTATTCCTCGTTTAACGCCAAGCCGGCAGGCGCCGGCGACCCAACAGCATTGAAAACCGAACCGTTTGCTTTGCTGTTGGGTCGCCGGCGCCTGCCGGCTTGGCGTTAAACGATTTCGTCGCTGTTCTCGACAACTCTCCGTAGCGGAAGTCGCCAAGACTTTCGGCGATGACAAAGACCGAAACTCTTGGCGAGTTCCGCTACGCCATGGATCAATCCTTTGCTGTCGGGAAATCCCAAACACCCACGATGCGTGGTGTGTCATTACCCTTCAAGAAACCGCGTTCGATCTTTCTCAATCCAACAAAGATCAACCGACGTTTGAAGACCTTGCCAGACTTCTTGATCTCAACGTGAAAAGCCAAGTCATCCGGTTGTAGCGTCTTGCTCAGAACGTCCCGAGCCTCTTTGGGTAGCTTCGACTTCTTGTCCTTCACCAACAGTTTCACAGTCGTGACTTCCGGCTTGAACGGTTCATCGAACTTGCGATCGGTGACGGACACAATCTTGAGGTACTCGTGCAAATCGATCTTGTTGTTAAACACGCGAGCTTTGTCCTTCTTCTGCGCGAAGAACGGCACGCCGACATGGGGCATCACAGCCGACGGTTGTAGCCGAGCGAAGGACAAATGAAAGAAATGCCCCTGACGAAATCGCCAATCGTCCCTGTCGACCTTCGGCGGATCCGCGTCAGCAGCAACGGCCAGCGCGGTGAACAAGGCAATCGATATCCCGACAAGATAATGTTGCATGATAATCAACTCACCTCAGACGCTGTCCCGAAATTCGTGAGCAGCAAGGCGCTAGCCGCCGGTGACATCATAACCTGTGTGGAGTCTTGCGAGTCACCATTCGACGAATAAATTCCCCGCCCCGTAGCTGTGGCTTCCAGCCGCACTCTGGATCTGGAAGCTCCAGCCACGAAGGACTGCGTCTTATTCAGCTAAGTCGGAGATAGGTCGGATCAAGGAGCAAAGCGACGCAGCTCCGGCAGCAAACGTTTCGAGACGCCTCGCCGCCACGATCATGCCGGAACAGCGCTGCGCATGGTCCAGCCTACTTTTCTTTCTCCGCCCGAAGTTTTTCGATGGCGGCGCGGACGTCGGCTTCCCACGGGAACGGTTCGTCCTTGGCCGGGTCGTAGGGCGGGAGGTTGGGGATGGGGACGTTCATCTGCTGGAGCAGTTCGGTGGTCCTGGTGAGTTCGTAGCGGTGCACATACGGCTCGCCGTCGGCCCAGGCCCACCGGTAGGCGGCCAGCGCGTGGTGCTTCGCTTGCTCGTGGTCGCCGAGGGCGAGCCAGAGCTGGGCGAGCAGGCGATGCGCGGGCTGGCGCAGTTGGGCCAGGCGCTCGGCCTCGCGCTGCGGCTCGGCAAGTTGGCCGAGGTGGTGCTTGGCCAGGGCGAGTCCGGTCTCGGATTCCAAATCGGGAATGCCGCTCTCGCGTGCCATCCGGACGGCATCAGCCAAGCTCGTCGCCGCCAACTCCCAGTCCCCTTGCTCTAGTCGCCAGACTCCGCGCAGGCCGTAGAGTTCACGGAGTGTAAGGCGGTTCTTGCCCTCCGTCGCCAACCGCTCGGCCGTCGCAAGGTGTTTTTCCTGCAAAGTTCCCTTCCAAAACTGAAACCACGCGAACGCCGCTTCCGACTCACCAGGACGGTAGTAATCGCGTGACCAATCGCGACCCATTGAATTGAGACTGCGCCACATATTCTCCGACGCTGTCCACTGACCGACATGGCATTCAAGCTGGAAAACTGTTAGTCGGGATTTGAAAAGATCGGGCTTGTCTTCGCGCACTGTGGCTAGATCGAGTGAAAGCGCAACGAGGCGGAGGGGATCTGACAAGCGGTTGTCATCGTTGATTGTCGCTGCAATGTTGATGATGATTGCACCCACTCCGGTCCAATCTCGTAACTGCAAATACGCTCGAATTGCACCACCGTATGCTGTGAAGGCTTCTCTTGACTCACAAGTCCTTAAGACGTTCGCGGCCGACATAAGCAAGTAGCCACTATCTGCCACACCGATTTCTTCCCGTGGTTCGTCCCATTTCGATCGACAGAACTGTCGTAGCAGGGACAAGATTTCCGAATAAGCCTCGACGTTATATGCCAATGCGTCCGCCACATCGCCCTTGTATGCGTGCGCTGCCTGCTGGTAGTGACCGAGCTTGAGCAGTATGTGGACGACGTTGAGGCTAGGACGTAAGTCTTCCAGCGACTCAGCTTGCTCAAACGGGGCTTGAGGGAGCGAGGAGAAATGGTCAACCACTCGTAGACCGAAGCGTTCCTTTTCTTCGTTCTTCATTCCACCAGCGGCCACACGCCGAACTACTGGGTTGGCCTTACCCAAGATTGGTGGAGAGTGAATTTCCTTATGTCATGATAGTCTGACAGGAGAGGAACTATGAGCAGGCGTCGAACTTTTTCTCGGGAATTCAAGCTGGAAGCCGTTCGCAAGG
>PBMZ01000042.1 GCA_002722955.1 Planctomycetaceae bacterium
TCCTGGCACACCAGGAAGAAGCCCAGTGCGCAAGCTGCCACCGAAAGATCGACCCCATCGGCTTCGGCCTGGAAAACTTCAACGCCGCCGGAAAGTGGCGGACTGAAGACAGCTACCAGGCGAGAGACGGAAGAGGACGAGGAGTCGGCAAACGAAAGACCTGGTCGATCGACGCCTCTGGAGCATTCCACAAAGGCCCTGGCTTTAACGATTACCACGAACTACGCGACCTCATCGCCGACCGAGAAGAAGACTTCGCCCACGGCTTCACCGAACACCTGATCGAATACGCCTTAGGCCGCCCGTTCGGATTCACCGACGAGGATCTGGCCAACGAAATTGTCAGTTCGGCAAGGAGCAAAGAGTTCGCCGTCAGCGAGTTCATTCACTCGCTCGTTCAAAGCAAAGCATTCCGGACGAAGTAACCGGAGTTGGTAACCCGAGTCGTCAGCGAAGAACCGAACGCAACTATCATAAAAGACTGCTCGATCGCACGGCAGGTTACCGGGAGATATCAGCAATGAACGTTGATCCGCAGCAAGACACCTCGCCAGAATCGAGCAGCGATTGATAATTTCGGGCAGGACTTCGGTGAGTTAAGAACTCAGAGCGAAAATGGCGAATGTGGCAAGATAACTGTGCCAAGTACTTGTGACTGACGAATCAGCCTGGAGAAAACAAGTGTTCAATACGAAAACAAAGTCAATAACGAAGTTGGGGTTCACTTGCCCGCTCTTGTTGTTGATTTCAACGTCCGTTGTATGTTCCGGATTTAATTCGCCCCAGGCATCTGGCGATACGTTAACGACGTGGCGTTGGAATCTTCCCGACCGACCGGTTTCGCGCCGCATCAGTCAACGAAGTGAATTCAAGGGCAAGCGTACCTTCGGTAAGTTAACTGGTCCGGGATGCATTCGTCGCATTTGGGTAACCGGGAATTTCATCAGTCGAAAGGACATTCTACGAGTTTACTTCGACGGCGAAACGATCCCGTCCGTCGAGGCCCCGCTGCCTGATTTTTTTTGGCCTCATGCACAATTTGACCCAACTGAGTAAGAACTATCAGATCAATACCCCTTTTCTCGCTGTAAAGCCCAAACTAGGGATGACGTGTTCCATTCCGATGCCCTTCGCCAAGAGTGCACGATTTGAGATTGAATCACCCGAGGGCTGTATTGTTTATTTGATGGTCGACTGGCACGACTACCCCGGCCAGCAATTGACCGAGAAAATGCGATTTCGGGCACGTTGGCGTCGGGAAGCTCCGGTTAAGGATTTTGCGGATGATTATATCATCGCTGATGTGGATGGACCGGGCAGGTTGATCGGGTTTGTTTACGCTGTCGATATGCTGGAAAGTCGGCACAGGATGCGATGGAGTCATGGCGGCGCGGCGTCTCGAATGTTTCATCAGAGAGTTCAAACCGAATCCGAGAGCCGCGGGCACGAGTCGCCGTGACGGTGACTGTTTCATTGGGAACGAAACCAGGAAACAAGTCATAGCCGACGGCTTGCCAACCCAATTTGCCCTGATAGTAGAAGCTCAGCAAGTCTCGAATGATGAATTGTCGAATCCGCTTGGCTTGGTCGTTGCCTAAGAGAAGCTCGAGGTTTTGCGAGGTCAGCTGAGTCCGTTGCCGCCAGATCGGTTGATTGCGGACGCTGACATAAGACGGCACGACCGACTGAATAACCTTTCCACGCCGCGCGATATCCAAGCCGCGAAACTCCTCAGCAGCAAACTTGCTCTTCGCGGACTGATCAAGCGAGTGTAAGAACTGCCGATAGACGGCGGCAACGCTGGGATGTTGCTCCACACGGCCGCTGACAAAGCCCTGTACCTTATCGAAGTCGATTGATTCGTCATCGTCACAGCAAAGAACCCAAGGCATCGACTCGACGTTCGAATCCGCGCGGTGCCGTCCGTACGAAATAAGTTACGAAACATGTGTCTCATGGTCTTGCCTGCTCGTTGGCTCTTATCGTTAGGAAGAGCCCTTAAGAATTTGGTACGGCCCATCTCTAAACGGAATCTGAGCCGGAACCTGTGATTGTTGGCCGCCCCTGCCAGGCGTCAAAAGCAATATCCTCACCAACGGTGAGTCTCTGTTTGCGACACGGGGAAGTTCCGCCCGGTTCGAGCAGAACTTCCCCGGCCTGTATCAAGTATCTAGACAGTCTGTGGCAGCAATTCCCAAGGCAATCCTACGTTGGGGTATTCCAACTCGAATAAGATCTGTCCACTTTTCAATCCTCGGATTGACCGGTGGACTGAACACTTCAGCTGGAATGGACCAGATATAGCCGCGAGGACGCCGATTGGGGAAGCAACGATCAACGTTCTTTGCATCAATCTTTCCGATCGAGTCGCGCTTAGCAAGCACCTAATCGATGAGGGTGTTTATCCAACTAAGTGAAACTGCAAACCACTTAGAACAACCGCTCGATCACATTGCCGCGCGCGATGGGCAACGGCTGACCTTGGCGATTCTCGATATGAGTCGCCGGGTTGATGCCCATCAGATGATACATGGTCGCCGCAATGTCCCAAGGGGCGACGTCGTCTTGAACCGGATATGCGGCCGTTCGGTTCGAGGCACCGTAGACTTGGCCTCCAGGGACTCCACCACCGGCCATCAAAAGAGAATAGCAATCGGGCCAATGGTCGCGACCAGCGTCTTTGTTGATCTTCGGAGTGCGACCAAACTCGCCCAAGCAAACAACCAGCGTCGAATCCAGCAAGCCTCGGTCATCCATATCTTGCATGAACGCAGCCAGTGAGCGGTCGAAAGGTGGCAACATCTTACGAAGCCGTGGGTAATTCGACGCATGCGTGTCCCATTCCTGTGCGTTTAGCTTGGACCAATTCAGCGTGATCAAGGGCACGCGAGCTTCCACCAACCGGCGTGCTAGCAACAATGTTTGCCCAAACTTATTGCGACCATAGGCATCTCTCAGTTGGGGCTTTTCATCGTTCAGCAAGAACGCGCGACGCGTCTCGGCCGAGCCCAACAAACCGAAGGCTCGGTCATAAAGGCCGCTGAGTCCGCGAACTTGCCGTTCATTTCTAAGCCCAGCGTGATCACCGATTGTCGCTAACAACTGCTTCCGCGCCAGCAAGCGTTGCTCCTCAACTCCCTCTTGCAGATCAACGCCATCAACATGAAAGTCTTTCGACGATGGATCATCGGGAATTCGAAAAGCGTCGAAGCCGGCACCAAGGAATCCCGCGTTCTGACCAGCCAACGGTGGCCGAGCTCCTTGATGCATGACTGGGCCAAGCACGACGAAGTCTGGCACAGGTTCCTTCGTAGGAGACAACTTTGTGGCGACGGAACCATAGGTCGGGAAATCATCCGGGCGAGCGGTCGTATTGGTTCCGGGCAAGGGATGCGGTTGCCCCGTCAATGCCGTGTATGCGGCCGACCCATGTTCAAAATCCTTATGAGTCACCGACCGAATGATGGAGTACCGCTTGGTGTGCTTGGCCAGTTCCGGCAGTTGATCTGTTAGCTGAATGCCGGCGACTTGCGAAGAAATCGTCCCAAACTCGCTACGGACAACCGATGGTGCTTGGGGCTTCGGGTCCCACAGGTCTTGCTGCCCTGGGCCTCCCCACAAGAAGATGACGACGACGGATTTCGCGCGACCGAATAGATTGGATTGTGTTTTGCTTGCACTCGCGGCATCCGAAGCAGCCAGCAACTTGGGCAAGCTGAGTCCAAACACAGCCGATGACCCAACTTCAACCAGCGCGCGCCGGCGCGAGACATCAAAGCTGCGCTGAGTTTGAGGTGTAGAAGTCAACACGTCACGGCTCGTGAAAATGGTGATTCGAATCCATCAAACAGTATAGCCGACAAATCGATGCCAGTAACCCGTATGATTGTTTCTCGTCATCCGATGTCATCGAAAAAAGGTCGCCCACTTGGACAGTCAGGCTACGAAAACGCTTCGGGCACGATGCAGCACCACCTTACTTATTCGGAAATCGAATCACCAACCAGCGGCTTTCGTGATTGTGGAGGTGTTGCCAGCCGAGGGATTCGTAGACGTCGCGGCGTTTCTTGTGATACCAGTAGTACGGTTCCGAGGAGTCTATGTATTTGTTGAGCCACTTCAGCGCTGCGCCGTTGCGGTTCTTGCGGCGGTCTCGGCGGATGTGTAGCAGCACATATTCCTTGTCGGTCGTGTTGACCCAACGTCGCAGTTGGTTGAAATTCTCTTCGAAGGCCTTGTCGTGCGCCGCGGGATTTGTGATCGGATGCTTGGAAATGACATCGGGCAGTTCCATATAACCCAGCGCGCGGCCCTTTCGATACAACGTGTCGATCAACACAG
Organism: Planctomycetaceae bacterium; assembly: GCA_002722955.1. GTDB lineage: Bacteria > Planctomycetota > Planctomycetia > Planctomycetales > Planctomycetaceae. The sequence continues at coordinate 4,342 of PBMZ01000042.1, forward strand.
TGCGTTGTTCTCCCAAACGGCGGCGATTTGCCGCGTCGTCTTTGTCGTTGAGGTTAACGTTGGAACCGAATTGCTTGGCAATTGCGTCCTGATCGATACGTTTTAGAATCTCATCCGCAGCCTTGACGACTTCTGGTAGGCGAGTCTTCCGGAGCTTGACGTTATCAAGTCGTTCAAGTCGGAGGGCAAGTACCTTCAATGTGAAGCCGTCGATCTGAGACAACTCATTGGCAAGCTTATCGAATCCCTCTCGATCTGCTTCGAAGTTCACTCGTTTGAGTTCGCTGAATTCAATGTCATGCAGCGCGGCATCCGAAAGCGGTTTCTTCGTTGTGAGTGGGGGTGTCGCCGCGGGTTTTGTTTCGCGTCCTGTGCCAACAGTGAAGCGAATGGGATAGCCACCGGGACGCTTGCCCGATCCCGCACGTTGATCGTTGCTCGAGCCGTAAGAAATCGTTCCCAGCAAGACATCTCCTGGTCGCGCATAGCCCGGTGCTCTTGGCGCCGACACGAACATGGATTGCCGAGCCCCTCGACTTAGTAGCACCCTACCGATACCACCAGCAGCTTGTCGTGCGGCGATACGACTTCGAGAAATTGGCAAAGTGACAGCACCGATGGATCGCTCCAAATACAGCGGCATGGACGCATATTTTCTCAACGCATCTTCACTGTCACCACGAATTTGAAGTTCGAGAGTGTGAGTTCCTTTACCTAGACGAACGGGCGAAGGAAACACATCGTTGGTCGCAACAGCGCGGCCCGCCTCATCGCAAATAAACCAAATGTGTGGACCACCTGGTGCGTCGTAGAAAAAACCATCGCTCGACGGAAACCTTGGCGTGACGCTTCCGGCATTGGCGTTGGTGAACTCGTATACGTTGACCAATTGATATGTCGGTCGCCCATTGAACTGCGTGTCTCTCGACTTCGACAGCATGCTGACTTTGGATTGTCGAGTGCGCACTAGTTGTCGCCAGCGGGTCAAAGTGGCCTTGGGCTGAATGGTCTCGGGTCGGATGTCTGCGGCGACTTCAACAGCGATGCCGTCGTCTCCCTCGTTCAGGGCGATTTGTGAGTGGCTCGGTCGCAAACTGTGGAACTCGATTCGTACGTCGACTTGGGAATTGCCCAGAGACGACCAAAACTGCGCGAGGCAAACTTCCATCGTGTGGCCGCCCTCGACAGTGATTGATTGATGCGTCGGCGCATCGGTCTTCAGTGTGATGTGCCGCTGTTGGTTCATGCCCCGGTCCAATTGACGTGGCTGAATCTGTGTCGTGTGCATCACAAAGTGGCGAGACCTGGCAGCCTCGGGATCATCCATCAGCCGCAAAGTAATATCTGCCCAAGTGGCGTTCTCCGGCACATGAATAAATCGCCGCGCGACATTACCCGCTTTGAAGTCGAGGGTATCGGCCCAATATGTTGAGTCGGTCAATGTAATGGGACGAATGACGGTTATTGGAAATCGAATCAGTGGACCACGATCCGGATGGGCCGCATCGAATCCGTGCACCTCGGCATAGTGCAGGCCTGGCTCAAGTTTTGTGGGATCGATCCGCACGGGAAATCGACGCCCCGTTTGCTGCAAGAAGACTCGGTCTCCAACTTCGACCCAATCTGCTGTGGCCTTGAGATTCAACAGCAACTCGAAGCTCAATCGATCGGTGTTTGGTGTGTCCTTGCGGAACAACGGCTTTAGTTGCACCGATGTCGACAGTGGCCGCTCTGATTCCACTCGGTCACGTAGATAGATTCCTCGGTCATTGTTTCGCGTCGGCACTGACGCAAGAACGCGAATCAGCTCGTCGGATGCTGCGTTGTGTTTGACCAAGTGACCAAAGGCCGCGTCGACTTGCAGCAAACCAGCGCCGCCAACAAAGGCATCGACGCCTGCCTTCTTTAACGCCGTGTTTTGAATCGCGCGGTGGATGCTGTGTGGTGAGTACTTCGTCTTCGTGGCTTTCAGCGCGGAGAGCAAAACGGCTAAGCCGCCCGATGTGTTCGGCGTGGCCATCGACGTTCCGTTCATCTGCATTTGCTTGTGCAAAGTCCACTTCGGCACCGCGGCGAATGCGCCGCCTGGAGCCATGATGTCGACACCCAAAGCGCCATCGAAGTTAGGTCCTCGAGATGACCACGTGTAGCCAATTCCGGAATACGGTTTGATCGTCGAGTACTGCGCCGACATCATCTCTGGCGAGATCAAAGCGCCAACGCCAATCGCGGCCGTCGTTGTGCCGCCTGGAGCAATCGTTGTTGTCAGAGCTGGACCGAAGTTGCCGGCGGCTGCGACGTAGATGATGCCGTGTTCGTTCACGACCTCGGTGAACTTGTCGACCAACCGCCCAGTGTTGGGGCGCTGTGCGTACTCGCCGTAAGACATGCTGATGATGTCAATCTCATGTTCAACGGCTGCTCGCAATCCCCTTTCGATACCTGACGCAACTTCCATCGAGCCCAGCCGCGGGTCTCCAATTTTCACGCTGATGATTTGTGCTCCAGGCGCGATGCCGTTCAGTCCAGGTTGCTCAGGGTAATGTCCCGCGACGATGCCAGCGCAGTGAGTTCCATGGGCGCCGCTATCAACCACGATCGAAAGCAAGTCGCCGTCGTCGTAGATATTCAAAGCGAAGTTCAATTCCGAGTTGTGCGCGAACGTCGCGTACTGTCGGCTGACGCGGTAATTCGTCATCAGCTTTTCATCGCCCATGTCGCCGTCCTCGTCAGTATCAACGGCGGCTTGCCAACGCTGGCCATCATGGAAGACGACGCAATCGTAAAGTGGGCCGGGTTCGTTGTATCGCCGAGGGGCTTGTTTGAGTTGGGCGAGTTGTTCGTTTAAGTCGCCGCGGTAAGCGCGGTCCTCGGCAGTGCGAGGTTTCTTGTCGGCTTCCCACGCTCTAATTTTTTCCTGCCACTGAAGGATGGTTTGGCGATTAGCCTCGTCCCATGCCTTGCGGCGTTCGCGTTTCAGCCGACCGATCAAGCTACCAGGAAAGAAGTCATAGGCCCGCTTGATGCCGATGCGATATTCACCAGTCGGATTTTGCCACTTGGCGGGAATCGTCAGCTTGCGTCCTGTCTTGCCCGTGATGTTGCCAGCCTTGACCTTAACGATCGTCGTTGTATCAACATCGCCACTATTGGTGCCATCGATGACGTCGATGACTTTGGGATTTCCATCCCTGGTGGTCCAAAGCCCGACGACTCCGGGATCGACGCCGGTGTCAAAGATCGCAACCTTGACGCCTCGGCCATCGTACTGAGGATGCTTTTCGAGAAACCGTGCCGCACCAATTTCCACCTTCGGCATCACACCACGGTAGTTGGGTTCATCTGCGAACCCGGTGGCCGCGAGACAAATTGAGAGCGTTATCAGAAAGGGTGTATTTCGCAGCATCGGATCTCGTTTTCGAATCGTTAGTGGAACTGTGGGGAGATTGGAAATCAGGAAGTCGAAAGTCAAAGCCGATCCATTCTGACAACCTCTGAATCACGCTCCTAAAGGAATCGCCTTACCAAATCGTTAGCAACCACGCTTGCTGCGCGAACGTATCGATTTTGACTGTTTTGACAGTCTTATGACGCGTTTTCTGTCGGTTCGCTCGCGTTGGAATTCAGGATACGTTAAGGTGGATTTCCCCGCCGTTTCCCCAACATTGGGGACGCTATTTTGCTCTTGGACGCGATTAGCTGGTTTTCTTCGCGAACCGTTTGCCCAACAATACTGGCGAGCTGGACCTTCAAGAGTTTCACCGACAACTCCATTTCTACTCACGTTACATCGAAAGGTTCAACTCGATGAATTTTACCCACCTAGTTTTGATCCTACCGGCCGCTGTCTTGCTTGCCCTTTTGCCCGATGCCCACGCTGCTGATGGTTACGGCAGCGTGTCCGGACAAGTTGTTTTCGATGGACCGAAACTGACACTCAAACAATTGGTCGCTCCTGATGACAAGAAAGTTCGCGACAAGTGCTGCACCGTCAAAGGTGTTCCGAACAGTGATTTGCTGATCGATGAAAAATCCAAGGGTATCTCGAATGTGTTCATTTACATTCGCGATTACGATGGCGACATCCACCCCGACTTGAAAGAGAGCAAGAAGAAAGAGATATCCTTCGATCAAAAGAACTGCAAGTTCTTGCCGCATTCGTTGCTGATTCGCACTGATCAAAAAGTGTTGCTCAAGTCCGATGACAATTGCACTCACAACACCAACGCCACGTCATTCTTCAACAACGAGCAATTCAATGTCGTGATTCAGCCGAAGACCCGCGAAGGTCTACCGGTCAAGTTTGAAGGAGCAGAATCGTTGCCTGCGAAAATTGAGTGCAACATTCATCCGTTCATGCGAGCTTACTGGCTCATTCTTGATCATCCCTATGCCGCAAAGACCGACAAAGACGGCAAGTTCAAGATCGACAAGCTTCCTGCTGGAACATACGACTTTGTCGTTTGGCACCCCAAAACGCTTTACTTGCGAACTGGTTACGAAGCTGGCAAAGCTGGCAAGTCTCGCCGCGGCTTCAAAGTCGAGATCAAAGCCGATGGCGACACCAACATCGGCAAAGTCACCGTGGACCGTAAAGCGTTGCGAGAACTCTCGGACGAAGAAGTCGAATAATTCATGAAGCACCACATCGGTATCTTCTTACAAGTGGCCATGCTGACGTTCTTGCCAATGTTGGTCCTTTGGCAACTAGAGTATGGTTTCCGAGTCGGCGCGATGGCTCTCCTGACACTGTCCGGGGGAGTCATCTTCGCTATCGGGACACGTCTGCGCGAAACTGACTGAAGAGTTAATTGGCATCAAGGCCCGTAGCCTGACTCTCTGAGTCGGACAATGTGACTTTCATGCACAAGGGATCATTCGCATCCTGACGATCACAACAACAACCAACTAGAGGAATCCCTCATGACTACCAGAAAAGCCGTCGTGCTTTGCACGCTAACTGCCATCGCCACGTTTGCTTTGACTTACACCTCGCCGGCTCCTGCAGACAGCAAGGACGCGACGTTGGTTTACGAACTGCGGACCTACACGTGCCATCCGGACAAGCTGGCGAATCTCAACAAGCGATTCTCTGATCACACGCTGCGGATCTTTGAAAAGCACGGCATGAAAAACGTTGCCTACTGGATTCCTCAAGATGAAAAGCTGAAGGACAACACGCTCGTCTACGTCATTGCTCACAAGAGCCGTGCTGCGGCCGACAAATCATGGGGCGCCTTTGTCAAAGACCCCGAATGGAAAAAGGCATACGCCGCATCAATCGCTGACGGAAAGATCGTCAAGAAGGTCTCGCGTCAATTCTTGACGCCAACGGACTATTCCCCCATCAAGTAATCGAGCTTCTCGTGCACCCCACGCTGCAATGGATTGACCAGTCGGCGGCTTCGAATGGCCTCGGACTGTTGCGGATGATCGACCAAACGCTGCTGCCGACCGAATTTCGCGAGATCGATTGCGAAACGGTCGAGCAGGTTTGGGAGGCCATCAAAATGCTGCGCGTGCGAGGAGCTCCGGCCATCGGCGTTGCCGCAGCTTACGGTGTCGTCGTTGGTCTGTTGTCTTCCCGCGAGTCCGAAGCGAGCGAGTTCAACCGACGGTTGGTCGAGGTCACCGAGTACTTTGCCACAAGCCGCCCGACGGCGGTCAACCTGTTTTGGGCTCTGGATCGCATGCGAGAGGTTGCGGCTTCTTGCGGTGACGCGGACTCGGAATCGATCTGGCAACGACTGCTCGCTGAAGCCAAAGCCATCGAACTCGAAGACCGTGAAATGTGCGCCGCCATCGGACGACACGGGGCCGAGTTGCTTCAGGACGGCACGGGCGTGTTGACTCATTGCAATGCTGGCGGCTTAGCGACCGCGGGAGACGGTACGGCGCTGTCTGTGATCTTTGCGGCCGCCGCACAGGGCAAGCAATTACAAGTCTACGCGGACGAAACGCGGCCTCTTTTGCAAGGGGCCAGATTGACGGCTTGGGAATTACAACAGCGCGACATTCCCGTCACCGTGATCTGTGACAACATGGCGGGCTGGGTCATGAAAGAGCGTCGCGTGCAGGCCATCGTCACCGGTGCGGATCGCATTGCCGCCAACGGAGACGCCGCGAACAAGATCGGCACTTACTCGGTGGCGTTATTGGCAAGGGCTCACGGCATCCCATTTTACGTCGCGGCACCGTCGAGCACTTTCGACATGTCCTTAGCGACCGGCGAAGATATCCCCATCGAAGAGCGCAAGCCGGAAGAAATCACTCACGGCTTCGGCAAGCAAACAGCTCCCGAGGGCGTCAACACCTATAACCCCGCCTTCGATGTCGCCCCCGCCGACCACATCGCCGCCATTGTGACCGAGCGAGGTTTAATCAGCCCAGTGACCTCAGAAAACGTACGTAAAGTTTTGTCGCCTTCATGAAAAACGCGCCCACTGTTGACCTGCGACCTTACTTCCAGACACTCGATGATCTCAGTCCATCGATTGATTGGGATGAGATGTTCGAGAAGGACCAACCTATCGAACTTGATGTTGGCTGCGGTCGCGGTCTGTTCTTGTTCACAGCGTCGACAACGCGGCTCGACACAAATTTCGTCGGTATCGAATTGGATTATCGAGAGGGCCGTCGAGCGGCCAAGCGATTAGCGAAACTGGAGCAGCCCAACGGTCGAGTCTTGGGAGGCGACGCGCGAGAAGCTTTAGGGAAGATGATCGAACCGGCTTCCGTGTCAGCCGTGCATTTTTACTTCCCCGATCCTTGGTGGAAGAAAAAGCACAAACGCCGCCGTTTATTCACGGATCAATTTGCAAACATGATCGCCCGCGTCCTGAAGCCCGGCGGTCACTTGCATTCATGGACGGACGTCGAAGATTACTTCGGGGTCATCCAAGCCTTGATGGATCACCATGCCGATTTCGTAACGCTCGATCCACCCGACGAGCGCGATCCCGAACACGACATGGATTATCAAACTAGCTTCGAACGCAAGAAACGCAAAGAAGGCTTCCCGATCTACCGCGGGCTGTGGCAACGACGCTGATCTCATGATAACCCGAAGCGTGAGCGAGGGACGCTATCAAGAGCCGTCAATTCAGTCCGTCGACTTTGACTGCTATACAAATCCCGTTTTCAAACAATAGCGTGTATCGCAGACCTCCAAAGCCGCTATCAAAAACGTAGACCAGCGGCGTATTGGGCGTGTGCCGTTTGGACGCCTCGTTGTAGTCACTGATCGTTAAAGGCAGTCCCAACAGTTGCACGACGTCTTGTCGTTTTTGAAAGAGAAACGAAACTCGCGAGAAGACTCGCTGCGCAGCCCGACAGGCCTGGGCCGAGGACGCGGAAACGAACTTGCCACCAGTCACCTTCAGCCGGTTCGTCTTTGTCAACAAAGCGCGGTCGGCATCGAAACCTTTGTAAAGCGTGAAGCGTCGATGCAAGGCCTCGAGGTCGACATTCACATCGGCCGATTCCGCCGTTTGAAGTCTTCGATAATCTTTCCAATCTTCAAGCCGGGCAATTCGCACTCCTAACTGATGACTCTTTTCGGTGGTCGAGAGATGGCCTCCCATACTGGAGCGAAACTTAAAGGTTTGATTTCCAATCTTTGGCCCCTTCAGTCCAGCCGCGTTTTGTTCAACCTTTCCGTCTCTGCCGAACACAAGCTTTTGTGGCTTCGAAGGCACGATAGACCACATATCCGATTCCACAAAGAATTCCGTGGACGTAAGGAACTCGGGCGTTAGGTTGGAAAGCGATGGCTTGACCTTTCTCTGGTTCTGCTTCGTCGAGGGCCTGTCATCGCCGGTTGCCGTGTTCAAAAACAGCAAACAACACAAGACACTGAGCGATCGCATGCGTGACTCCTTCTAAAGGTAGAAACAAAGCGAAGTCGATCAATTGTATGTGACGACGAAAATGTCACTTGGTTCTGACATTCAACTTATATTCAAACACGTCGACGTCGGTTTCCACATCGGTTATCATAACTGGTCGCGATTCTCAACGGGGACAATTCATGTTCGAGATACAAGATCGTTCCATTCCACTTTGCGACAGTCATTCTCGCCGAGACATTCTTCGGATCGGGGGGCTAAGCGCTTTCGGACTCTCGTTGCCCAACCTGCTAAAGCTTCAGGCTGCCAACAGTCAACGGCCAGTCGAAGACCGCATGTTCGGTCGCGCTAAGAATGTGATCTATCTGTATTTGCAAGGTGGCCCGCCTCAACACGAAACGTTTGATCCCAAGCCCAACGCTCCAGATGGTATCCGCGGACCGTTCAATCCGATTTCGACCAACGTCCCAGGAATTCAGTTTTGCGAACTCTTGCCGCGCACCGCGAGGATGGCCGACAAACTGGCCATTGTTCGCTCAATGTCCACCGACGACAACGTTCACTCGTCCAGCGGTTATTGGGTGTTGACGGGTTATAAGTACCGCGGTTCGAACGCTCGTACGATTCAACCAACAGATTGGCCTTACTTCGGATCTCTGGTCAAGATGCTCAAGCCCAGTGACGAGTTGCCGCCTCTCTCGACCGTTTGGATTCCGGACATCATGCGGCTGAACGAAAGCGTCACGCCCGCTGGCCAGACAGCCGGGTTCCTAGGCGCTCGCTGGCAACCGGACCGCTTTGTTGGTGATCCCAACGCGGCCGCTTATCAAGTCGAGGGACTCAGTGGAGACATTCCCGCGATGCGTTTCGACCGCCGCGTGTCTCTCCTGAAGCAAGTCGAACAGCACTTTGCCAACGTCGAACGCGGCAACGTCTTGAAAGATTACACGTCCTATCAGCAACAGGCTTTTGACTTGATGTCGTCGGGGCCTGCACGGTCAGCCTTCTCGATCGAGGACGAACCTGCGAAAGCTCGAGATCGCTACGGGCGATCGACTTGGGGACAGTGCGTCTTGATGGCCCGCCGCTTGATCGAAGCTGGTGTGAGAATGGTTCACGTGAATTGGCCCAGAGAAGCGGGTGACAACGCTGTTGATAACCCAATGTGGGACACGCACGCTCAGAACGCCGATCGAGTGGAAGATGTGCTTTGCCCTCAATTCGATGTCGGGTTTACGGCGTTGATCGAGGATCTGGAGCAACGCGGGTTGTTGGATGAAACGCTGGTCGTTGCCATCGGTGAATTTGGTCGGACTCCAAAAATCAACGCGAAAGGCGGTCGCGACCATTGGGGCCCTGTTTTCAGTTTCTCGATGGCGGGAGCAGGAATAAGCGGCGGACAAGTTTACGGTTCCAGTGACAAGAACGGCGCCTATCCCGACAAGGACAAAGTTCGCCCAGGAGAACTCACGGCCACCATCTTCCATTTGCTAGGTATCAATTCAGGCGGTGCCTTCCCAGATCGGCAAGGACGACCGCACCAATTGACCGAAGGCGCGCCGCTGTTTCGGTTGCTCGGTTCGGAAACTGCCACGAACGATCGTTGTCCCGCCGGTGGCGACATCGCGCGAGTGCCTCCGTTAGATCGTAGTTTGTTGTTGAACACCAATTTCTCGGAAGGAGTTTCGCTGCGAACTTTCGCCGAACCGTCACGTCCCAAGGGTTGGCGGGCCGACCCGATTCGGCAAGGCGACGGCTTTGCTGTTGAGTTGGCCTCGAAGTCGAACAAGGTCCGAATCGGCATCGAGTCCCTCAACGCCAAACAATCGGTATCGATCAAACCAAAGCCGGCCACACTGGCCCAAGAGGTTCGCAGTCCCTTCGCGGGCCGATTCCGTTTGCAGCTTGCCTTTCGAGGGATCGCGGTCAGCAAAGCGGAATTTGAAAGAGTCTTTGCGAACAACTTCCGCTGCAAACTGTTGTTTTATCAATACGGCGATCAAAAAAAATCAGTCAGCAATCGACGAGTGTTGGCGGAAGCCGTTTTTCAACCGACTTATTCATCAGACAATGGCACTCTGCAAACGGCCGCGCTTGAGAAAAACTTCATCAACCCAAGTCCAGGTGGCAATTTCTCGTTTGGTAGCGGTCTGGGTGTTGCCGTCCACATCGAGCGGATCGGTCAGCAAAACGTTCAATCTGCTGGCTTCACGGGAATCGAAATCGATCGCGTGGAATTAGAATTCATCGGCAAACAGCGCATTGATACGGTGAAGGTTTAACGATCCTAAATGAGCTAGGCCCGATCGAACGGAAAAGCCAAAACGTCACTCAACCGCTCACAACCGAGTGCCAGCATCACCAAGCGGTCAAATCCCAAGGCCACACCAGAACACTCGGGCAGCCCTGCTCGCATAGCAGCCAGCAGTCGACTTTCTGAAGGCAACTGGTCGGCTCCTTCGGCTTGGCGGATCGCCAATTGTTCCTCGATTCGATTCGTTAACTCGTCGGGATCCGTGAGCTCTTGGTACCCATTACAGATTTCAATCCCCCGGATGTATAGTTCAAAGCGTTCGGCGACCGGTGGATAATCATCGCGTCGAATCCGTGCCAGTGCCGCCTGTGAAGCAGGATAATCCAACAGAAATGTCGGCTCGCTCTTGCCCAAGTGTGGCTCGACCAATTCTGATAGCAATAAATTCAGCAAGCCGTCGCGATCATCGCGATTCTGTGTGTCGGGGATGGACACTTGATGGCGTTCAGCTTTCAACACCAACTCCTCTGGCGAGCACCGAATCACATGTGATCCGGTGTGTGCCTTGAATGCCTCGTCATAGGTGATTTTCGAGAACAACTCGCTCACATCACTCATACTTTCTCGTGTGCCTCGAATTCTCTTCGCTGCTTCGAAAACCCTGGTGACCAATCCTTGTGTGAACTTCATTTGGTCGTGGTAGGTATCCCCCAATCGATACCATTCCACGATCGTGAATTCCGGATTGTGTAACGTACCCAGCTCGCGCTGGCGAAACGCGTGAGTCACCTGAAAAATCGCCTCGGCCCCTACAGCCAGCAAGCGCTTCATGTGGAATTCGGGCGACGTCTGCAAGAAACGACGAAAAGCCCCGTCATCGACGATGTAGGGATCCAAGTGCGCGTCGACCACGATATCTTCCGAGAGCATCGGCGTCTCGACTTCCCAATAGTCGTGCTCTCGAAAGTATTCGCGAACAACCTCTAAAAGCTGAGCTCGGGCTTTGAGCGTCTGAAGTGTGGCCGTCGGATGAAAATCCATATGCGGTGGACTCCGTGAAGACCGATCAAGCGGCCTTTCTTTCCAGACGTGCAGCCTTGCGTTTCATCTTGCCTCGTCGTCCAATCCGATGAACCCAATCGATGAACCACGGCGCGGCACGTTTCGTCCAGTGCATTAAGTGAGCTAACGGTGTGATCACCACCAAACCACGATCGCGGCGAATCGCTTTAACCACTTTGTTGGCGACCGCTTCCGGCGTCGTGCAAATCCAATCAGGTGGCGAGCGGCGAACTCGTTCCTGATGACTTTCACTGGCTTCAAAGAAGCCGGTCGATACAAAACCCGGGCAAATGCAACTCACACCCAGTCCTTGTCGGCTGTACTCCAAACGCAACGCTTCCGAGAAGCCCACCAGGCCAAACTTTGTCGTGTGATAGGCACAGCTGCGAGCACTCGCAACCAAGCCGTAAATGCTGGCGATGTTAACAACATGAGCTTCGGGCAATTCCAACAAACCCGGAAGCAGCTCGCGCGTGAATTGAATCGGCGAGTGCAGGTTGATCGCCAATTGCCGGTCCCATTGCTCGGCAGACATCTTTACTGTTGGGCCGTGGTAACAGATGCCCGCATTGTTGATCAGAATGTCAAGGCTGCCCCAATCTTCGCGCACAGTCTTCACACACAAGGAAATCTGACTGGGCGAAGACACGTCGCAGTGACGACCGATCACCTGCACATCATGAGACTTTGCTTCATTCACCGTTTCGGCAAGTGCCACATCGTCGACATCGACCAACATCAACTGCACGCCTTCGCTGGCAAGACGCAAAGCGATCGCGCGGCCGATTCCGGACGCGGCTCCCGTGATCAACGCCTTCTTGCCTTTCAGGTCACGCATTCGTTCACGCTGCTCTTTTCAGCTCGATTTTTTCTTCGATGACCTCGCCGCGAATTGTTCGCTGGCAAAGTTCGTTCAATCGATCCATTTCTTTCTGCACCAATTCCATGTAGTGATCAATGTCCTCACGCGACAGATCGGGCGGAACGGCAATCGGCTCGCCGGTGAAGAGATGCAAATTCGAAAACGGTTTGGGAATCATTTGATCGGTCCAATTCCCTTTGATTCGCCACTCGCGTTCGGAAACATAGGCCGACGGAACAATCCGGCGGCCCGACTTTGATGCAATGTAAATGATGCCTTGTTTCAGTTCGTGTCGAGGTCCCCGAGGTCCGTCTGGAGTGATACAGATATGCCGGTCGTCGACAGAATCCAGCAACTGACGAATCGCTTCCGCACCACCACGGCTGGTCGAACCACGCACGGGTTTAATGTCAACGCATTCGAAAGCGGAAGAGAGGAACGATCCGTCGCTGTGGCGGCTAACCAGGGCCGCGACTTTCGACTTGCCTGCAAATGACGGGACCAAAAACTCGTCATGCCAAATGCAATACAAGAACTTCTCAGTCGTATCGGGATCGTAAGGGTTCGTTCCTTCAGCCACATGAAAGTGATTCTTAAGCGAACCAAAAATAGCTTTAAGAAACGTGACGACGATCCACGCCGCTGGCTTGATGATGAGAGGACTGCGAATCTTCACTGAAGGGCATCCTTGCCTGAGTGCTTTGAGTGTTCACAGTCGAGGATTTTACTCAGATCGAGAATTGCTCCAATCCCAATCGTAAAGTAGCCATCACTCTCCGAGTGATGGCCTTGTGCGTGTTCGCATTTCTGACGTCGCGATGTTGTTAGCAAATGAAGCGTTGCTGTGGTGCGTATACTGGCCTTGAAGGCTCATCACTCGGAGAGTGATGGCTACTTTGCCCCCGCTGGCAAGTTCGTCAGCAAGTAGTTTGTCATCAAATGGCGAAGATGCCGTGTCGTGTTTTTACCTTCACGAATTGAGTGAGTGCGATTGGGGTAGGCCATCATGGTGAATGGTTTGTTGTATTTGATCAGTTCATTGATCAACTTCTCGGTGGTTTGATAGTGGCAGTTGTCATCACCCGTGCCATGAACCAGCAATAGATTGCCTTTCAAGTTCTTGACAAAGTTGATGGCCGAACCGTCGCGGAACCCCTCGACATTGTCCTTCGGCAAGCCCATGTAACGCTCTTGGTAAATCGTGTCGTAATAACGTTGATTGGGCACTGGTGCGATCGAGATGCCAGTCTTATACAGACCGGGATACTTGAACATCGCCTGTAACGTCGACGATCCGCCACCGCTCCATCCCCAAATGCCGATCCGTTTGGAATCGATGAAAGGCCACTTTTTCAAGATCGCTTTCAGCGCCGCTGCCTGATCCTGCGGCGCAATGATACCGATCTTACGATAGACACACTTGCGGAACTCGCGTCCTCGAGGAGCCGCCGTACCACGGTTGTCGATGCTCATCACAATGTAGCCGCGTTGAGCCAGCATCAAATGCCAAAGATAGCTGCTGCCACCCCAACGATCGGTCACGGTCTGGCCTGCGGGTTCTCCATAAACGTAAATCAGTAGCGGATACTTTTTCTTGGCATCAAAGTCAGGTGGCTTGATACACCATGCTTCCAATTCGATTTCGTTGCCGATGTCGACACGCAGGAACTCGGTCGGACGACGGGCAAGTTTTCCGATGCGTTCCTTAAGCTTTTCATTTTTCGTCAACGCTCGGATGGTCTCGTGCAAGGGAAGCTTGATCAGCTGCGTTGTGGGAACCGCGTTCGCCGACGAATGCGTGTGAAACGCCCATTGGCCATTCGGCGAGATTGCATAGTCGTTCCAACCATTCGTACCATTGGGCGTCAGCCGCTTCAGGTCGCTGCCATCAAGCTTCACTTGATAGAGATATCGCTGTGCGGGTTTTCCGGGCGAGGCAATGAAGTACAGCAGGCCACTCTTTTCATCGACATGCAACAGGCGGATCACATCGAAGTCTCCCGAAGTAACCTTTCGCGGTTCTGTCTGTTTCAAATCGGAAATCTGTCGCGGTGCAAGGTACACTTGCCGCCAGCCGTTGCGTTCGCTGATCCACGTGAACTTTTCAGATTGGTTGTTCCAGAACAATTCATCATTGACGTTCACCCAGGCATCGTCCTTTTCCGTCAATATCGTCGCGGCTTTGCCACTGAGCGCACTAGCCAACATAACTCGATTTGTGTTTTGCAGACGGTTGAGCTGTTGAAGAATCAGTTCTGTTGAGCTCTCCGCCCACTCCATCCGCGCGATGTAGTTGTTACGGACGTCGCCTGGAACATCGATCCATCGAGTTGAGTTCTTTTCGAGATCGATGACGCCAACGCGACACTCGGCATTCACCTCACCCGTCTTGGGGTACGCGAACCAAGTAATTCGTGGATAAAAACTGTTGGTGTTGTTGATCAACGGAAACTTGCGAACGCCGGTTGTGTTGATCTGCCAAAATGCGATTGATTTGCCGTTGGGACTCCAACGAAACCCATCGCGCAGGCCAAGTTCTTCTTCGTAGACCCAATCGAAGGTGCCATTGATGATCTCGTCGCTCTCCGTTTTGGTTACTTGCTGAATGCTGCCGTCGTGCAAGTTTTCGACGTAGATGTTGCGGTCGCGCACATAGGCAACTCGGTCGCTGGTGGGAGCAATCTTGGCAAACATCAGCGTTGACGGTTGCGCGTCGCCGCCCAGTTTCTTCAGTTCATGATTCGACCGGTCGAGAACCCAATAATCGCCGCGTGTATTGCGACGCCAGACACGCTTTGAGTTAGTGTAGATCAATATCAAAGCCCGGTCTTTCGAGAACGCGTAGCCTTGGACAAGCAATGGCGTCGTCTTGCCAGCGGGTATCAAGTCAGCGGCCGCAACCATGATCTCGGTTATGCCAGTAACCGGGTCATGGCGCACGAGGTCTCGGCTGCCAGGCGTGTCCGTTGATTTTTCCAGCGTGACGTATCCCGTCCCGTCCTTGAGCCAGCGGCCACCAAACCGCTGCGATTCAAACTCGCGCGAATTGTAGATGCGATCGACTGTTAGCTGGGCGGCTTTGGCCTTCTCGTCGGATGCTTGCACTATGATGGATTGCAAGAAGATGACGATCAGAACCACGCAAGATTGGCTTGTGCGAGTCATAGTTGCGGAACTTTCGACGGATAGGTTCAAAGCTTAAAGGTCAGCCATTGTTGCCTTGCAAGGCATCGCATATCAAGAATCTACGACAGAGACAGCTCACCGTAGCGGCCATTGATCCAGGATTGCAGTTCGTCGCTGTAGTGGTCACATCCGGGGTTTCCAGATTGGCTTTGACCGTCGATTGTGGACAAGGCGTCGGTCGACAAATCGGCAATCATGCGAAATCCCGCACCGCTGGCGGCAATCCAATCGACGCCGCTGCCAGTGTTGCACACCGTGCCATAATCGCCAGAAACGGCGGTGCCGCCGTGATCGAGTAGTTGCGACAGTTCTCCTCGGCCAGATATCACATGCTTAAGTGGCATTTTGTGCAATTGGCTCCATGTCCATTGTCTCATGTCCGATCCGAAACGATCACTCAGATAGTTGATCGTGTTGGTCATCGTGTGGATAAGTTTCTCTTGGCGATCGTCGTTTGCAAACCAGCCAGCTGGATCGTCAGCGATGAGTCTGGAAGCAATGCCTTCGGTGGCTTTCGTCAAGAATTCCGCAGTCGCGCCTTCGAAGCGTTCTTCGGCAACAACTGCAGCCCAGTGAGTGAAGAACACATTGAAGATCGTCGGGCCAGCCGACTCAGGTTCTGTGCGACCATCCCATTGCTTCAGAAGCTCGGCTGCTTCTTGAAGTCGCTCGTTGCCCGATAGCTGCATATGCTTGATAAGTGACAGTAGACATGTGACGGCTCGTAACGATTCCGTGTCGTATTGCATCGATCGGAATGTCTCGAAGTCGATCTTTTCATCAGCGGAAATCTTGGATTCGATCATTTCGCGAATCCGTTGACCTCGATATCCGTTGGCCCAAGTTCCAAAAACGGGATAAGGATAATCGTCGGCAACCAATCGGTGGTTGGCCGTTGACATGAAGCCTCGATCAGGTTCGATGAGGCCCGGCATCGATTCGAATGGCAGCAAACCCGTCCATTGATCGATTGGATCCCAGCCGCGACGGTACCCACGTTCAGATCGACGACGCAGCGGGATGCGGCCGGATGCTTTGAATCCAATCTTGCCGACCGTGTCTCCAAACAACAGACAAAACGTGGGCACATGCCAGGGCCGCAAGGCTTCGCTAAATTCCTCAACCGTATTGCTGCGTCCCATGTTCAAGAGCGCCGTGAGCCAGCCGCCTTGATATGCTCCCAGCCACTTCAATGATACCGGACCCGTTTCATTGGCCGGTGGTGGCAAGATCTCGTCAACGATGGGTCCATTGCGAGAGAATCGAATCGTTTTCGTTAATTTCTCTCCACCTTTGACGTTGATTGTTTCGGTCAGCTCGCGAGCTGGTTCCCACTTGCCATCGAAAAGAAAACAGCCCGGATGTTGCTCGTCTGTTTGTTCTTGATACAAGTCGCGCTGTGAGCAGATGTTGTTGGTAATCGACCAAGCCACTTTAGGATTCCGCCCAAACATGATGGCCGGGATGCCAACATAAGACATGCCGACAACGTTGAACGAGCCACCTTTGAGGTGAGCTTGATACCAACACGAAACAGCTTCGAATGCGATGTGAGGATCGCTGGCAACCATCGGTTTACCGGATTGTGTGAATCGGCCAGAGACAACCCAATTGTTGCTGCCCGTGCCTTCGTCGGGGCCACCGATGACTTGGCCGATGGCTTCGCTGCTGAGTTCGTCGCCATCACGTGCCGGTGTATAAGTTCCCTCGGGCATGATGGCTTCATCGTCGGCCTCGCCTAAGAGGAAGTCGTCGAACAACGGGCCCTCGCCCAAGACACGCTTCGCCAATTCCGGCATCGCGATCACAGGAAAGCGCCCTGTCAGATACCAACGGAACTCGGATTCGATCACTAAGCAATCGATGGGTATCCACGGTTCGGCACGATAGTTGAGCAAGTCGAATTCGATCGGCGGCTTCTCATTCGTGCGTTCGATGACAGTGTTGATGCCAGCCGGAAACGCATTCAAGATGACCTGCGTCTCTTCGGGCAAGCGTTCCCATTCTGCCGTGGCGATTCTGTGCAGTCCCACCGTGCGAGCAATCAGGTCCAATTCGACACCGTCAGGTCCAAGGACTTCCGCCAAACGACCAGAGCCCTTGCGCCGCAAGTAGTCCAGTTGAAACAACCGGTCCTCGGCCATCGCGACGCCGTAACCAAAGAACAGGTCTTCGTCGTTCTCAGCGGTAATGTTGGGAATGCCGCGATCATCTCGGTCGATGTTGACCGCGGAATGAATGCCCTGAACTGAAGTTTCGAATGCGGGGACTCTGTCCGACACGCATTGTTGCCACCAAGCATCAAACTCGCCCCGGTCGATGCCGGCGTCTCGACAAACGTCGTCGATCGCATCGCCTTTTCCCAGTCGATGTAAGATTTCGAGATCGGTAAGGTTCATGTGATGACCCTTTAGGTGGTTAATCATTCGGTTGTGGAATTAGCCAGAGTTTCCTTCACCTGCTCAAGTCGGGATTCCAACTGTTCAAATCCGGCAAGGAATTCAGTCTCGATACTAAGTGCCCACAAATCCGCATCGCCGATTTGAGTTTCGCCGAGCTTAACGATGTCTTTCAACGTTGTGACGACAAGGTCCGCGTTGTGACGTTTTGTCGATTCGGACAGTGTTCTCATATCAACGTCGTTGTAATGGTGATGGTCGGGAAACGGAACGAATTCGACAACCTCGGCGCCGCGCGAAACAAGCAATTGACGAAAGGAATCCGGATTGCCAATCCCGCAAAACCCAAGAACTCGTTGGGCTTTGATGATCTCTACATCGCCGCGTTCACCGTGGACGTTGATCAATTGAGTGGGACGAAATGCAACCGTTGCCGCAAGTCCACCACTGATGTGTTGATCCACGACCGAGCGAATGTTGGTGAGTATCAGGTCGTCGACGGAGTCCGCGCGCGTGATCAATGCAAAGTCTGCTCGCTTCAGTCCAGCGAGTGGCTCGCGCAAGAGTCCTCGTGGCAGCACGTTGTCGAATCCCCAAGGCTGCGTGGCGTCGATCAGCACAATGTTCAATTCACGATGGAGCTTTCGATGTTGAAACCCATCATCGAGCACCAAGATTTGGCAACCGTGCTCCTCAACCGCTTGCCGCGCGATATCGCTGCGATTTGATGATTGCAAGTGCAACACGCCAGGACAAAGCTGGTCGAGAACGCGTTTCTCGTCGTTGCCTTCTTCGTTCAGTGCACCATAACCGCGGCTAAGTATCCCGACGCGAAAGCCATGATCGCCAAACCATCGAACAAGAAACGCAACAACGGGTGTCTTTCCCGTTCCGCCAGTCGTCAGATTTCCGACGCTGATCACGGGCACGTTGGGGTGATAGACGCGTCGAAAACCCCAATCGAAAGTAAGTCCTCGCAGCCAAACCGCGATCTGATATCCAAACGACAAAACCCAAAGAAAACCGCGAGCTGCCGTTGCCAGCAACCCGCGGCGTTTTCCTGAGATTAGGTCGATAAACGTGCGTTCGTTCACGGACTTACATCTTTTCGATGATCGCGTCTCCGAATTCCGAGCACTTGACCAAAGTCGCGTCGGTGCCTTCGGCGACCATCAGGCGGTGGAAGTCGTAAGTCACCGTCTTGGCAGCGATGGCTCCGTCCATGGCGTTGATGATCAAGTCGGCCGCTTCTGTCCAGCCGAGGTATCGGAACATCATCTCGCCGGACAAGATCACCGAACCCGGGTTCACTTTGTCTTGGCCTGCATATTTCGGTGCTGTACCGTGCGTGGCTTCGAAGATCGCGTGGCCGGTTTGGTAGTTGATGTTGCCGCCAGGCGCGATACCGATGCCGCCGACTTGAGCCGCCAAGGCGTCGGACAGATAGTCGCCGTTTAGGTTCAGCGTCGCCACAACATCGTACTCGGCCGGTCGCGTCAAAACTTGTTGCAACATGGCATCGGCAATGACGTCTTTGACAACAACGCCGCCTTTGTCTTCTGGCAACTGGCACCACGGGCCACCATCGATCTCTGTCGCGCCGTATTGTTCTTTAGCCAGCGAGTAACCCCAATCGCGGAAGGCACCTTCCGTGAACTTCATAATGTTGCCCTTATGGACAAGGGCCACGGACTCTCGACCGTTCGTGATTGCGTAGTCGATTGCTGCTCCGGCCAAGCGTTGAGTTCCCTCAGCACTGACAGGCTTGATACCGAGTCCGCTGGAATCGGGAAAACGAACTTTCTTGAAACGATCCGGGAAATGCTCGGCCAACAATTGCTTGAATTTAATGGCATCGTCCGTGCCCTCTTCGAACTCGATACCGGCATAGATGTCCTCGGTATTTTCCCGAAAGATCACCATGTCGACCAATTCTGGTTGTCGCACCGGACTAGGAACGCCTTGGAAGTATCGAACTGGGCGTTGGCAAACGTAGAGATCCAGCAATTGTCGCAAGGCCACATTGAGTGAGCGGATGCCGCCACCAACGGGTGTCGTCAGCGGGCCCTTGATCCCGACGAGTTGTGCTTTGAACGAATCGACCGTTTCATCCGGCAGCCACGAGCCCGTTTCATTGAAGGCCTTTTCACCCGCCAACACTTCCGTCCAGGCGATCGATCGTTCGCCCGAATATGCCTTAGCAACAGCGGCGTCGAAGACACGCACGGAGGCAGCCCAAATATCTGGACCAATGCCATCGCCTTCGATGAACGGGATGGTGGGGTTGTTGGGGACGTTTAGCGTGCCATCGTCGCCCATAGTGATGGGTTGGCCTGACATGATGTTGCTCCTGGGTGTTCTTTCTTTGAGACCTGAATGCTGAGATTATGGCGCATATGGCGTTTTGTTCTAAACAAACAACCGCAGGTTGCGCTTGGACTCGGGATCAATTGGGAAGGATAGCCGATCACTACTTGACATTCCACAAAGTGCTGGCGATTTCGGCTCGGTTCGCGATGTTTGAGAGATTCGGACACTTGACTTTTTTCTGCAGATGTCAAAGCTGGTAATCGTTGAACTCGTAGCCGCAGGCGAGTAGCCAAGGTGTGAAAGCCTCGCCTGCGGCTACCGGTTAAACGAGAAAAGCCCTTCGGACATAGAAAGATTGCACCATGGATTTCGCCGCGTTATTCGAGCAAGGCCTGTCATATAACGACTTTCTGGAAAAGTATGGAACCGACGAGCATCGGCGCCGCTGGTCCAGCTTGCACTCGGAAGTATCCTTGACAGACGCTCAGAAGCAACTGCTATCTGGCTTTGTGCGAGACATGAAAGTGGTCGTCCTGGCCGGCGCATGGTGTGGCGATT
Source organism: Planctomycetaceae bacterium (assembly GCA_002722955.1). GTDB lineage: Bacteria > Planctomycetota > Planctomycetia > Planctomycetales > Planctomycetaceae. The sequence continues at coordinate 24,820 of PBMZ01000042.1, forward strand.
GTGTCAATCAATGTCCCATCTGGGATCACTTTGCCACAGCAAGCTCGAAGATCGACATTCGCTACTTCGACCGCGATGACAACCCTGAGCTTGCAGCAGCCTTGTCCGTCTGCGGCGGTCAGCGAGTTCCCGCTGTTTTGTTCTTGAGTGAAGATGGCTTCCCGTGTGGCCGCGCCGGCGACCGAACGCTCTCGAAGTATCGCGACATGGCCTCGAAGTTAGAAGGAGCCGCCTGTCCAACGGGTCTTGTTGCCCCAGAGAAGTCATTGCTTGAGAACGTCGTCCAAGAATGGCTGAACGAGTTCGAGCGAATTCAGCTGATGCTGCGAACTTCGGGACGTCTGCGAGAACTCCACGGTGACTAAAGAAGGTCAACGCTTAGTAAAGCGGCGGTGACTTCGAGTGGCGACGCTGATGTGTTCCCAATCGTCGCGACAAACCCGCCGCAAGTTATCGGTCAGGTCGTGTCCACCCCCCAAGACAATCACCGCGCATTTGACGTTGGCGTCGAGCAGCTCGCGGACCATGGCGTCTTCACGAGCCTCAAGTTGGCGGCGGGGCACTTGACGCACTCGACCGCTTTCGTCAACAGGGTTGGTTCGCTCAAGCCAGCGTTGGCTATCCAGCGGTTTGATGGCAAGCTGCTCACCATTCAAGACGAGCTTTCCGGCAGCGCCGACCTGCAGCAAGTCCGCTCGATACGTATCCAGCGTGGACGAAAGTTGATGGCAAAGAAACTTTAGGTCTTGAGCTTCGCTGGCATCACCAGTGGACTTGTCGTTGGCTTCGCGCAGCATCTCTCTAAGTTCTGGCAACAATTGCTTGGCACGCGCCATCTTCGGCCGAGTTGACTTGAGTGACTGTAGAGTTGCGTTAAACAGTGCGACCTCTTCTTGCACCAGTCCTTCGTAAAAGACTTGCTTCAGTCCACCTTGATGAATCAAGTGGCTAAGAAGCTTGGTCTGCTCGGACTGGACGACGTCGACTTGCCGCAAGAAATCGTCGAAATCAGTCGTGGGAGAATCGGGAGAGTCTTGTCGCAGCGCTGCTTGATCGGCGTCGAATGTAGCTTTGGAAACGTAGTGCCAATTGTGAATGTGAATGACGCGTAACTTGGGCTCTTCGCCGGACCAATCGACTCGAACGGATTCCACGACATCAATGGATAGGTGGTCCTCGACCGAACGGCCCAGATCGTTGAGCGAAAATGACGGGGTGAGCGTGTCTTCGGCTATGGCCACCAACGGACCGAAGCAGCAGTAGCCGAGCAAGAGAGCCCACAATGTGTGCGGAATCCGTTCCGACATGACATACATCCTTGCAGTCTTGAGATCGTCCGTGATCCTCGAATCGATTCAAGATTAGCGAACCTTGTTGGGTAGGTCCACGCGAATTACGGCGTCCGTGTTTATCAGCTATGATTGCGATCCTCGACATAGCCGCATGCTGCGCTGTTGCCTATGATGCTTCGAATTGCGGGCGGAATTGGAGTACTCAACAGATGCAAGTCATCATTACAGCCGTAGGGCCTGACAACAGTGGTCTGGCGGATCCGATCGTGCATTACGTGGCCACTCACGGTGCGAACATTCATGAGATTCAAATGTACGACCACGATTCGGAGCGGTTGTTTGCCATGATGCTTCGAATGCAATGGCCAGATGACGGCGAATCGATCGAAACGTTGCGGGACGACATTGCCGAAATTGGAAGGCAGAAGAATCTATCCACCAGAACTTGGTCGCGCGATGAAAGAGAAGGCCCGCCGCGTATCGCCATTTGCACAACGTACCGTCCAGAACCCGCATTGGCTGTGCTTCGAGCGATCCGCGACGGTCGATTGCGAGCCGAACCGGCCGTCATGATTGGAAACCGCAACGCGTGCCGTGGAGTCGCCGAACAATTCGACGTTCCCTGGCACTTGATCGGCAATGACAAGGGCAACCCCGACAATGAACGCATGGTCGAGCTTTTCGATGAATACGACGTCGATTACATCATCTTGGCCCGGTATATGCGGGTCCTTCCCGCGGCCACTTGTTGGCGGTTCGCCGGTGGACGCATTATCAATCTCCACCACGGTCTTTTGCCATCATTTCCGGAATTTCGTCCGTATGAAGATGCGTTCGAGCACAATATGCTGACCTATGGAGCGACCGTGCACTTTATCGTGCCAGAACTCGACGCCGGCAACCAAATCATTCATCAGAGCACGTTTACGGTTTTTCCAGGAACGCCGATTGACGAGATCAAACGTCAAGGAGAAACCGATCACGAGCCCACCTGCTTGGTCGAGGGACTTCGTCGAGTCATCGAGCGAGTTGTCGAATTGCACTTTCATCGTGTTGTGCGCGTCGTGTCGCCAAGGTAGTTTAGATTGATGAGCTTCGCGTTGGCTGCTGGGATTGATAATGGCTGAGCATGCAAAAACGATGACAAAATCTCGCTGGGCTGCCCTGGCTGCCATCGTGCTGATTCCGTTGCTGGCTTGGCAAGGGCCGTCGATGCTCGCGCGGTACTATTTGAACGAAGCCCGCTCGAATTTGATGTCACGCGACCTTGACGCGGCTCTCGGAAATCTTGAGTCGGCACAGAGCTGGACACCACATGATCCAGAGATCTCGTTCTATATGGCTCGAGTGTATCGCCGTCAGGGCAAGCTGACGGAACTGAGCGATCAACTGAAACAAGCTCGCGATTTAGGTTACGACATCGAGCGGCTTAAGCACGAACAGTGGATTGCAGAAGCCCAAAGCGGCCAAATGGCGCGGGCGACGCCTCACTTGCCCGAGTTGCTGGTTGCGGCTCGCGAAGAGGATGGGCAAGAAATCTTTGAGGCTTATGTCAGTGGCTATTTCATGACGTATCAGTTTGGTCCAGCCATTGAGTTGCTGGGCCATTGGATCAACGAGTATCCACTCGATGAGCGTCCTCACATCTACTTCGGCACGTTTCACGAAAACGGCCAGCAATGGAAGCAAGCGGCCGAGAGCTACCGCCGTGCGATCGAAGTTGCACCGAAAGACACAGACGCGAGGCTCAAGCTGGCCAAGGTCTTGCTGGAGCTACAGCAACATGACGAAGCAACTGCTGAAATGCAAAAACTGATGGGTCTGAAGCCGAATGATCCCATGGTCAAGTTGACTTGGGCCGAATGCATGATTGCAACGGGGTCGACCGATAAAGCCCGCAGTGTCCTCGATCAATTGGTCAAGACGGACAGTGACAACATCGACGTCAAGTTTCAATTGGGACAGTTGGAAGCACAGTCTGGAAATCACGAGCAGGCGGTTGAATGGTTTCGGGAAGTGACCGAAGTCAAGCCGTTCGAGCGATCTATGCGATACGCCTTGGCCACCTCGTTAAGAGCCACCGGAAAAGCGGATGAAGCTCAAGAACACTTCGACTTCACGTCGCGGTCGGTGAAGGCGCACTCTCGGATTCAACTTTTGCTCGAAGAACTTCGCAAGAAAACCGACGACACTAAGATTCGCCATGAGGTCGGCAGCCTGATGCTTGACTATGGTGACCCCAAAGAAGCCGAAGCGTGGTTGCGAAGTGTCTTGGAGTTCGACCCAGATCATGAGCCAACGCACGAGGCATTGTTGAAGTATTTCATCAAGGCGGAAAATAACGACGCCGCGGATTTCCATCGCCAACGGCTTCAGTTCATTCGAAGCCGTCCCGTGATTGGGCCCGCAGAACCAAAGCCTGAACCAGAAACCGATGAGGACAAAGAATGAGAGACAACGAAGATGGCAGACGGGCTAAGAGTAAAGTGTGAACACTGCAACGCCAGCTTGAATGTGGCACTCAAACATCAAGGCAAAAACGCCAAGTGCCCCGGTTGCGGACAATCGATTCAGATACCGATGGCACCAACCCAGTCATCTGGCCAAGCGACCGCAGTCGCAGCAGCAAAGAAGCCAGCCAGCGATGAAATGATGGGCTTGGACGAGAATGATTTCTTGGACTCTCCTTCTCCGCCACCACCACCAAAGCCATCGGCTAAGACGAAAAAGAAGGCCGCGAAGAAGACAACCGTCGCGGACACCTTTGATGACTACGACGACTCGTATGAAGAATACGATGAGTATGACGACGGGGGCTACGATGAGTACGATGACGGCTACGACGACGATGATGTCTTCGATGCCCCAGCCCCGGAACGCGGTGGCAAGAAAGGCAAATCGAAGTCCGGCAAGAAGTCGAAGAAGTCTGACGACGGCGCCTTCGCGATGGAAAAAAAGATGATGAGTGGCGGGATCGTGACCGGTCTATTGATGATGATCGGCGCCGCAGTCTGGTTCGTCGTTGGATTGTTCAACGACGTCATCTTCTTTTATCCGCCAATCCTTTTCATTCTCGGCTTCATCACCTTCGTCAAGGGATTCTTCCGTTAGCGAAACAGCATGTTTCTTGCGTGATCAAACCTAGAACACAATTTTGAGCTTTTGGTTTTCTTTGAGGGCACGAGAGCGAATCTCAATCGTGTCCTCGACCAGTTTGCCAGCGCCTGGAATCTCGATAATGAGCTGCGCGACGCCACCTTTGCTGGGCAGGTAACTGCGGGCGTTGATCACGCTGAGCTTTCCGCTACGCTCGGTCTTCGCCGCCGACGGTCGTGTGCGATCCCAAGGTATTGTGTGTCGAAAACCGTCGGTCCCGACGACTTGCCCTGATAAGTCGGAAACGCGGTATCGTTTCAGCGTCTTGGGCACTTTGACTTGGATCACGATTCTGTAGTCTTCGCCGACTTGGGGATCTTCGGGCACGGTCCATGCGGCAAAGCTGCCTTTGATGATGGCCTTGCCGTTGGTCGGCATTCGAAACTTGAAACTGTTCGCAAATCCATCGGCTAAGCTATCGCCATCACCGTCGCTTTGAGCGAAACCAGTATTGATATCTTTGGGAACAAACTGTTCGGACTCCGCCTGAGTCTTCTGGAGTTGCTGCAGGATGTTGGCCGACGATTCGCTTTGCTGTACATCCATGGCCGTGTCATGAACGTCTTCGACTTCCAAATCAGCCTCTTCGGAAGCGGTCAACTCAGTAATCAACGCCCCATCAGACATCTCCGCTGCGATGTAAAAGATGGAGAGGGCGCCGAGTCCGGTTACGTGAACTAGCAATGACAGCCCATAGCTGCCAGCGGCAATACTGATTATCCAGCGGCGTGCCTTCTGTTTCCACGTTAACTCTTCAGCAGGCTCTTCAGTCTTGGTGATCTTGGGAAAGAAGGACTTCTTCTTTTTTCGAACTCGCCGAGACTTTTGCTGCTCAGGCTGGACTTCAATTGACTCAACGTCTTCACCGTGGTGGATTTCGTCGGAAGGATCGGGGTCAGTGCGTTTCTTGAACCACGCTGGCCGTTCCGGAGCATCGGAAACGGTTTGAGCTACGGAACCCTGATCGTCAATCGGCTCGGTCGAGAGATTGTCTGGGGTCTTGAAGTCCATAACTCTTCCTGAAGGCCCACACATGCCATGACAATGAAGTCGCAATCTGTTCCAGTTGCGGACCCTCCATCGTATCTCAATATAGTATAGGCTACTAGATTGAGGTCAAAGTTGCTAATTCCGGAAAAACCGGACAATCCCGGACACCGAGCCGCCTAGATGGACGCATTTTTGCTGATCGTTTTCATGATTGGACTGATCGTACTGGTGCCGATCTACCATCAGCCGCTAATGCGCGTTCTCTTACGTCGACCGATTCGTCGGCTTGGCCTGACCCTAAGAAACGCGATTGTCGAGATTCACGATTGCCAACCGTCGACTCGGCCAGATCGTTCCGAAGAGTGGGAGTTTCTAAGCAACTCGGATGAGGAAATCAGCGAACTCGACCGCAACGCCGCAGAGGAAGACCGCAGCGATCAAGCCGAATCCGACCAGCGGCGGCGATGGTTCCTTCTCGAACTCACCATCAGCCCCAACAAGCCTCCAGACGAGGCCTTCGAAGAGTGGCTACCTTGTGAGTTAGCATTGGTTCCGAGAGACTCGGAATACAACGAAGGCGATCCATTACCCAGCGTCTGTGAAGTCGCCGAGGTTAGCCTTTGGCGCGAAGAGACTTGGAAAATCGACGACTTCAGCGAGTTCCGCGGACCGCAAAAACTTCAGCTCTTGATCGGCACGGAACCCGAAGAACGCTCGTTGACGTTTCAGTATTTCTACGAACGCTTCGGGCAAGTTGAATTGCCAACGTAGCCATGGCATGACCCAAATCGTTTAACGCCCAGCGTCTTTCGGCTGGACGTTAAACAAAAACCACTCGTCTACAGCAATTCCAAGTCGATCAAGATCGATGGAGCTAAGCTCAACGTCTCGTCGATTTCGCTCGGCGCAGCGACAATGAAGTCGCCAGGATCACCGCCGCCGGAGACTCGGTCGACGCCACCTTGAGCCGTAATGCGGTCGTCTCCCGCTTCGCCCAAGATCGTGTCATTGCCTCCACCGGCAACAATACTGTCGTCGCCATCACCGGCCACGATGATGTCCGCGCCGCCGTCTCCGTGGAGTCGGTCGTTTCCATCACCGCCCGCGATGCGATCGTTGCCGTCGCCACCGACGACGAAGTCATCACCGTCGGCTGCGATGAGCGTGTCATCGCCGCCCTCGCCCTTCAGCGTGTCATCGCCGTCTTCGCCGCGGATGCGGTCGTTGCCGGATTGGCCATTGTTGAAGTCGTTGCCACCGCCGCCGTCGAGAGTGTCGTTGCCACTTCCGCCGAATAGCGAATCGTTGCCTTCACCGCCAAAGGCCAGGTCGTTGCCTTCTTTGCCGATGACTTTGTCGCTGCCAGCTCCGCCGTCGAGGATGTCGTTTCCTTGCTCACCATCAACACGGTCGTCGCCTTCGCCACCCAGAATGGAGTCTCGGCCTTTACCGCCCATCAAGGTGTCGGCATCGTCGCCGCCATCCAAGGTGTCCTCGCCCTTGCCGCCGGTGATCGTATCCATGCCGTCTTGGCCTAAGACGCTGTCGTCGCCATCGCCGGCATCAATCAAGTCGGCGCCCGCACCACCACGAATGGTGTCGCGATTGCGGCCTCCGTTGATTACGTCGTCGTCGTCACCGCCGTCCATGAGCATAAACAAACTGCCCGTGCGGCCGTTGGCGGCATCGATCGTGTCCTGGCCACCGTCTCCATTGATGTTGAGAAACGCAGGACTGACGGCGCCAAGATCTCCAACATTGACCGTGTCGGCTCCATCGCCGGCGTTCAGTTCAATGATCGGCACGCTTCCGTCAACCGTCAGCGTGTTGGCGCCCTCGACGATTTGCAGGCGTCCACTTCCTTCTCCGACGGTGAAGGTTTCCGCGGTTGCCTCGCCCGCGATGCGAACAATGTCGGCTCCCGATTCATTCTCGACGAAGTCATCGCCGTCGCCGTCACCATTCCAGGTGAATTCGTCGTTTCCTTGACCGCCGTCAACACTGTCATCGCCGGTGCCACCGATGATGGTGTCCGCGTCGTTTCCACCGTTGAGCGTATCGGCACCGTCACCGCCATCGACGGTGTCATTTCCGTTGCCAGCATTGACGGAGTCGTCGCCGTCATTGCCATCGATGACATCATTGCCGTCGCCAGCCAGGATCGTGTCGTTCCCGGTACCGCCGACCAATGTATCATCGTCCGTCCCACCAGATGGTGGTGGTGGCGGCGGAGCTGGTGGCGGTGGAGCCGGTGGCATCACCGAACCAACCACCGCTTGAACGATCGCATTCGTGATCGTTTGGCCAAGCAGTGGATCGTTGGTATCGATCGGGAAGTAAAGCGCCTCGCCAGGATCGATGGGATCTAGCGGATCACCGCTGTTGATTGGATTCGGAGAATTATTGACTGCCCCGGTCAGAATCGAAATTGCTTCGAGCTGACGTCGCGGATTGTCCAGCGGATCGTTGTTGTTACCAAAGAAACTGCCGTCTCCGAGCGTCACGACTTGGATGCCCGCCGCGATCAGAGCATCAATGGTTGCTTGAATCGTGGCCGCACCCGTGGGTGCCGTCAAAGTTGCGCTGAATGTTGCGTCCGCTGCTGGAACAGTTACCCCACCCACACCCACGTAGGGGTCGATCATATCGTCGGCAACCTGGAAGCCAGGAGCATCAGTGGCCAAAATCACAATGTGCTCAGCCCCAGTTCGAAAACCAACGCCACCGATCGTGCCCGACGGTGCCAGCACTGGCCCGGTTGGGTCAGGCGTGAACGAGCTAAACGGCGGCACGTCACCACTGCCATTCGTACTGGTCTGAGTACTCACAAGTCCGGCCACACCGTGGTCTAGATTGCTACCGTTGTTGTTGCCGTCGAAGCCCGCACCGGTCGCAACCTGGAAAAGAGCTTCGTAGGCGGACTCACTCGGAAAACCACCACCACCGGGTATGTCCCGTGCCGACGACAGCGCCGCATTAATTGCTTGCGTGAACATCGGGGTGGTGTCAGTGATAATCGGTTGGTTAAGGGCGAATGGATTCTGGAAACCAGTCGTCACATACTCTTCGAAACGTCCGACGCCGAACGCGAGGCTTGTGCCGGGCAAGGCCGCTTGCAAACCGGCAATGATCTGCGGAAACGCGGCCAACGTCGCGGCTTTTGCCTGGTTAAAACTGGATGTATCATCGAACAACAAGAACACATCAACGGGTGGTGCCGTCGGCGTCGGGTCGTTGTCAACAATGCGTCCCTCGCCCAAGCCGTCTCGAATCGCCGCATTGACTGCGTTGGATAGGTCGACGAAGAACGTTTCTGCGTCAGCCTCGTCCATTGTGTCGCCGATGGCTTGAATCGTTAGAGTTTGAACCAATACACCGGGATTGAATATCAGCATCCCACCAGTGACTGAGTTATAGTCGACGTCCGCCGTGGCCGTGCCGTCGGTATCGTCGCCGTCCATGTCATCGCCGTCAGAACGCGTGTCGAAATTGACAGTAACCGGAACTGTCGTGGGACTACTCAACGTTACGGTGAAGACCATGTCGGTCGTGCCCGAGTCGCCTTCGGTGATCACTACATCATCGATAGAGAGTGAAGGAGCTCGGCTGTCCAGGAAGTCATCGCCTGTGCCACCATCGAGATCATCGGAACCGACACCCGCGACCAGTGTGTCGTTGTCGCCGTTGCCGCGGATGACGTCGTCGCCGTCATTGCCGAACAGGACATCGTCGCCAGCGTCGCCGTTGATTGCGTCGTCGCCGCCGCCACCGTCGACACTGTCGTTGCCATCACCACCGTTAACGATGTCATCGCCGTCGAGTGCGAAGACGGTATCGTCGCCCGTGCCGCCGCTGATGTTGTCGTTGCCGTCACCGCCAGTGATGCTGTCGTTGCCACCTTCACCGTCAATGATGTCGATGCCAACACCGCCGTCGATGGTGTCATCACCTTCGCCGCCGAATACGAAGTTGAAGAAGCCGTCGCCACCAGTCACTGAATCGTCGCCGGAACCGCCGGTAACCGCATCAATATCATCGCCGCCACTGACGGTATCAGAACTGGCGCCGCCATCGATGCTGTCACGGCCTAAACCGCCGTCGATCGAATCTTGACCGTCACCGCCTGTGATGGTGTCGCGACCGTCGCCTCCCGTAATCGTGTCGGCTCCATCATCGCCAGCGATGCTATCGTCGTCGTTGCCGCCCGACACCGAGTCTTGACCGTGACCGGCGTCGATTGTGTCATCTCCAGCGCCGCCAACAATTGTGTCGTCGCCATCATCTCCAACGAGGCTATCATCAATAAATGTTCCAATGATGCTGTCGTCGCCGTGATCACCATCGACAGTCACGTTTTGAAGACTGCTGAAGGAAAGAGCAATCTGGCTTAGGTCGATCGAATTATCGCCCTCGCCACCGAACACCTCGATAGTTTGTACTGATGCTGGCGAAGCGGGCGCGTTGGCGATGCCGACAGGATTGAATATGCCATTCAAACCGGCTTCGACCAAAACTTGGCCGCCGCTGTCACTGATGCGAATGTCATCGTTGTCGCTCGAGGTGACTTGCAGTCGCGAATCGGCGCTAAAGAAGATGGCGGTGACCGATAAGAGCGATCGGTCCTCAAGCGTTTCGACTCGGCGGGACATCTTACGCGAGTCCGCTAAACGCTGTTCAGACAATCGGCTCCGAACGCCAGAGAGCCACGATTTTAGATGCATGTTCTTGTCCTAACGAATCCGGTGTTAGCTCAAGCGTCGTGTAATTGGCTTGGGCGATCTTCGACGACGTGCCGAAGTCCAATAATCCCAAGCTGTTGGGTTGAGCGAGCTACACCGACAAAATAAGAAAAACGAATGAATCTGGCCGTATCAATTCATCCATTTTTGCAGGCTGCGCCAAGCAAAAGCCAGTCTTTTCGAAAAAAGTTTCTTATTCGTTTTCACCTGCAAAATCGCTCAACTCGTGACAAGACAAGCACTTTACCACTGTTAGCCGCACAGGCAACTCAACCGTTGCAATCGTTACAGCTGGTTATTCGGCCAAGCAGCCGGTTGGACAAAGCACAAACACGCCGCGTGTGCGCATAAAAAACCCCCACTACGCCTGTGCCTCGTAGTGGGGGTGAAAGGAGGAGTGCCGTCCGTTGATCCTATTTGAGACGACATGTAACTAGTCGAGATTCCGCCTGAACAATGGACATGGAAAATCTGGATTTTCTAAGAAACTTCAGAATCTCTGATTCCAGAACGCTTTCGAATCGCAAGACATCGCAGTAACCTATTTTGATACAAGTACTTGTGCCAAAAAACTGAACACATCCGCCGTCCAAATCAATTGCTTCCTGCTGCCCAAATCTAGCCGTGATCGGAGAATTTGATGTCCAGCCCGAACACCTCACCCACAATTTCTGACGAACAGACTGTCGAAGAACGGTATCTCAGGCAACTCTTCGTCCGCTCGCAAATGACCGACTTCGTGGCCGATCCGCTGGTCATGTCAAAGGCTGACGGAGTCCACTATTGGGACGTGAATGGCAAGCAGTACCTGGACGCATTAGCGGGCATTTATGTTGTCAGCGTCGGCCACAACAACCGCCGTGTCATCGATTCCATTAAACAGCAGATGGACGTGCTGTCGTTTTCTCCCGTCATGCACGGAACCAATCCGCTCGCCGTCCAACTGGCGAACAAACTGGCCGAGGTCGCGCCTGGAGACTTGGATGCCGTCAAATTGTTGTCCGGCGGTTCCGAGGCCACCGAAGCGGCGATCAAAATGGCACGCCAGTATCATAAGTTGCGAGGCAACGCGACCAAGTACAAGATCATCTCTAGATATCAATCGTGGCACGGATCGACCATGGGTTCGCTTTCCGCGGGTGGACTGGCATCTCGTCGAGCCGTCAACGAACCGCTCGCAGGCGGCTTTGTGCATGTCTTTCCACCGACGTGTTATCGATGTCCGTTCGGAAAAGAGTACTCCAGTTGCGACATCACCTGCGCCAGCTTGATCGGCGACGTGATCCAAATGGAAGGTCCCGAAACCGTCGCAGCTGTTATGGTGGAACCGATCGGTCACACCGGCGGGATCATTGATCCTCCAGAAGAGTACTTGCCGATGCTTCGCGAAATCTGCGACAAACACGACGTGCTGCTGGTGTTTGACGAGATTATCACCGGAGCTGGTCGAACCGGACAGATGTTTGCCGCCGAGACATTCGGGGTAACTCCAGACCTTGTCTGTTTGGGCAAGGGAATCAGTGGAGGCTATGCACCACTCTCGGCGCTAATCTGTCGACGCTCGATCGCCGACACGTTTTGGGGAGATTCAAGCAGCAACCCCGGTTTCGTTGAAGGTCACACGTTCGAAGGCAATCCGCTTTCGGCAGCCGTTGGTTTAGCGACCTTGTCCGAGATCATCGATCGCGATCTGTGCGGTAATGCTCGCCGAGTTGGAGCACATCTGAAAGAACGCTTGGGCGATCTTCGCAAGCACAACATTATCGGTGACATTCGAGGTAAGGGCTTGTTCCTCTGCATCGAGTTCGTCGAAGACCTGGAATCGAAAGCTCAATTCAATCCACCCATTGGCCAGGCGGTCGGCAAACGAGCCCTTGCCAATGGTTTATTGACTCGTTTCGATCCACACTGGATTGCATTGGGGCCACCATTGATCATCACCGAAGAACAAGCTGATGAAATGGTCGAAATCCTGGATCGCAGCATCACAGAAGTTTTGGCCGAGCGCTAAAATATCCATTTCTAATATTCAGGGAACTTTCGGCGGATTGCCGCATCTCAATTCAAAGATTCGCTCACATCAACGGATGTAAGCTACGCTTTCGTTGACGCAACCAGTGGGCATCCCTTGATGCGAGAACGCAACATGAAACTTCGAGTCGTCCCGATTTTGGCACTGTTGCTAGCATTGCCGCTGGCGCTTTCCTTGCTGCTAGCACCTTGGATTTCTCCGATTCTGAAAATCCACCAACTCGTGACAGGCCTGACCGGTATGGTCACCATTGCGATTGTCTTTTGGCGTCGTCCGCAAGTTGCTCACCATGTGTTCTGTGCTGCGTTATTGGTGCTGTTCGCGTTGGCTCATGCGGCTCAACAAAATCTTGGGATCGACGATGACTGGGCCATGGGATTGCTACCCGTTGTCGTATTGGGCTTTTTGGCTTATGGCTTGGAATTGGTCGAGCCAGCGGGCACTCCGGCGACGTTGCCCGAGAAAATCGACATCGATTGATCCACGCTACAAAAGACAAGCTTCCTCGGGCCTTCGCGGCCGAACATGATATGTCGGAAAAGTACCGTACCCCTTGGCAAGCGGAGTCTGCCCAACGTATTCCGTGATGAAACCATCAATGCACTGATGCGAGGCTAGCGCGGCAAATGCCTGGCTGGCGTAAACTTGACCTTCTGGTGTTACCGGTTCAATACGGGCTGCATAACTGACGTGACTCCCCGTGTAATTGATTCGTTCTGTCACTGGATCGTGGCATCGAAAGACCGGTCCAGCGTGCAGAGCAATCCTGATATTCATGTCTTCGGGTAATCCCAGTTCGACCCAATCTTGTTGGGACAAGCGATCGTTGAGTTCCAGAGCGAAACGACCGGCTTTGCCGACATCGTCAAACACCATGTAGAGACCATCTCCCCAAGTGTTCTTGAACATCGGTTTGTCATCGGTATCGTTAAGCAGGTTTCCGACGGTTCCCAACACATGCTCCACAAACCAAGGAATTTGCTCATCGTTCAGTTTGCTGAAGCCGTTGATATCCGCAAACAGCAGCGATGCGATGACGTTGCCATCGTCATCTTCTGTGTTTGGTGATGTCGAGACATTTTGCGGTTTCGAGCCGTCAGCAGTGCTGACTTCGATTTTCGCGGACGGCATTTCTCGCGCTAGGATTTCTTGAATGGGGATAATGTCGACATCCAAGCGTTGGTCACTCTTCCAGCGATTGATGAGTGATGCCGTGCCATTGGGACCGTCGCCGCCCTCTCCATTCCATACTGCCATGCCTTTAATTCGAGTTTCGTGTTGCTGAGCTCGAATCGCGGCCAATCCCGTCAAGATGCGGTTTGCGTAGTCGTACTGAATACTCCCGCGTGGCAACTTTTGTTGTGGTGAGACGACCAATTTGGATTTGGCGCGACGCAGTACGTTTTCATATCGAGGACGCCAAATGTTGGCGTCGGGGAAGTCAACACTTCGTTCGGGAAACGTCTCCTCGTCGTATGGTAAGATGACGTTCGAGTCGCCTTTGAGGTCGTAAATGGCTTCGTGAAATAAGATGTCCGAACCACACGCTGCCGACGCATACCCAACGATGTACTTGTTTTTTGAGAGCCGCTCGTGAATAGCCTTTGAGACGCTTTGTTCCAATATGGCAGGAAACCTTGGCTGAGTCCTCCCTGGCGTATCAATCATATGTCCCACAAAGACGACGATTGTGGGCAGGATGAAACCCTCTTCAATCTGTTCGCGATCTTTGAATGGTGGAGCAACGTACTGTATCAAGATCTTGGCTTGTCTGTGCATGGTCTCGATGCTGCCAAAATCTTGACCAGCCGTAGTAACCGCTTGTGAGTACCAATCGGCAGCCTCTTCCCACATGCCGCGCAGCAGCGACGCCTCGCCAAGCGTTGCCATGCACCAGTAGTCCGGTGGTTGACCGTCGACAAAGTCGGCTTTGCACATGTTGTAGATGTCTTCGGCTAGCCGCTTCGACTCATCATTCGATCCTTTGAAACACAACAACGTGGCCACGTTGATTCCGCGATACCAATCCCGCGAAACCGTGTACGCAGCCCGATAATAGTTGAGAGACTCGTCGAGATATCGTGATTTCTCAGCCGGATTTGTTGCTAGCTGCCAAAGGTCCTTATAGCTGCGAGCCAAGCCTGTCATGATGTCCAAGTCTATATTGCCACCGCGCATCAATTCCTGGAAGAGTGCGTTGGCTTTATGAGCTGCGCCGGATCGAGCCAGCGCCAAACCGCGGTGGTATTGCAATTTGAGGTCGTCTTCGAAGGCTTCAAGTCCTTCTTCCGTGACATCCAACGTCAAGATTGGCTCGTTGCGTTTTAGCAGACGCCCGCTGAGTTCGATGTATAGCTCGCGATTGTTCTTCTTGCTTTCCGACGAAAGATTGTGCCAATCGCGCAACAGGTCGCCAAGTTGCTGATCGGGGTTCTTGAGTTCTTGCAGAAAGGCCTCAACGGTCGGAACCGGCGTTTTATGAGATTCAGCGGTCATCGAAAGTCTCTGCTGTATTCCTAGTGGGCATGATTCGATTGCTTAATTCAGTGTACAGCGATCAAAGCTGCATTTCACGTATGAGGCCGAGGCGGGCTGGCCGGCAACATTCCAGCCATCGAGCGTGGATTTTCGCCGAATCTTGTGATCCTCCGTTGATGAACTACGTTTTCGTCCTGTCATGCGTCGAACGCAGTCTTGGCTGGATTCACGACCAGAACGGCTCAGACTCGAATTCTTGTTGAAAATCGGATCTCAGCGAGTTATCCTCCGCGCGATCGGGTTGTCAGCATACACCTCAAAAAGTTACTAACTCCGAGGAACATTCATGTCAGATGAAATCGTGTCAGTTCTCAACGAAATCAGCATCGACGAAGTTGAGGCTGCAATCGCCAGCGCAGGTTATGGCGTCGAGAATCTCGGCGACAACCTTGCCAAGGTCACCGACGTCGAAAGTGGAATCACGATTCGGGCGGCTTTGGAAGACAACATTTTGTTTCTGACCGCACCCTGTGTGACCGTCTCTTGCGATAAGATCAGTCAAGAGGTCATGCAGCAAATGTTGTGTGCGGAAAATGGAATCTCGACATCGAACTTTCAGCTATACAAGCTGTCGGACGATCGAGTTGCCGTGACGCTGAATAATTTCTGCAAGTTGTTGGAGATGGGACGAGACGACCACGACGACATCTTGTCTTGCATCGAGTTTCTGTTGGTCGACGTCTTTGCGGCAAAGGATCTCATTGGAGATCACATCAATTAGTCAATGGACTCGCACTTTGCACGTTGGCATTCAGAAGCTCAATACAAATTGAAAGGCATACACATGGGTTTCTTTAGTGATCTCTTTGGTCGAGGTTCTCGCGTGGTAAAAGGTCAAGTGAATAAGGGAATGGACTCTGTCGAGGATGCGACATTCGAAGCCACCCTTAAACAAACAATTCGTGACATGAAATCAGAACTCAACGACTTGGTACGCACGTCAGCGGAAGCCATGAGCAACCACAATCGCTTGGAAGCCGAATACCAAAAGCATCTGCGGCAGTCCGAAGAATGGAAAGAACGAGCCATGAAGGCGGTCGAAGCGGGCCGTGAAGACTTGGCCAAGAAGGCGCTGTCTCAGAAAGCTGAATGCGATGACAACGTCGAATCGATGCAGGCTACGGTTGATGCTGCTCGAGATGCCAGCGAGAAGCTCAAGCAGCGCATGCAAGAGCTAAAGACAAAGATCGGTGATGCCGAGCGAAATGCCAGCACATTGATCGCTCGCCGCAACGCGGCCCAAGCTCAAAAGAAAGTGGCTCAGGCGTTAGCCGGTGTCTCGGATGCGGAAAACGCGTTTTCAGCACTGAGCGCTTTTGAGGAATCCGTCGCGCGGCAAGAGGCGGAAGCGCAGGCCTTTGATGACATGGCCGGCGCGACAAACGCCGATCTTGAGGCTGAGTTCGAAGCGCTTGATGCTCCATCGTTGGATGACGAGTTGGCTGCCTTAAAGCGAGAAATGCAATCGGGCGGCGCGACGAGCTGACAAACAAGAACGGCATCAATATAAAACGCCGACCGGCAGGGAAGGGCACTCATGAGTGCCTTTCCCTGCCGGTCGGCGTTTCTGTTTGTTCGATTGACCTCGACGAGCTTACTTGCCCTTGGGGTCTTTCTTTTCTTTCTTCACTTTGGCGTAAAAGCCAGCGTCGTTCAAAGCGCCGATCGCTTTCAACAAGTCAACGCCTTTGCCGCCGAGCGAGATGGTCTTTTCGTTGCGATCGATGGCAATCCGCGTTAGTCCGTTGACCTTTTCTAAGGACTTTTGCGCGGCAGTTACACAGGCACCACAGCACAGATGCACGTTGGACAAGACGACCTTATCCACTTTCGTGCCCTTCTTGACACCGGGGTCTGGGAACTTAACGTCCTTGTCGCCGATTGCGGCGCGACCGTAGTAGCCAGCTTTCGCCAATGCTTCCAAGCTGGCTTTCGCGGTCTTGTCATCTTTTGCCTTGAAGACGACGACTTTTCCGTTGCGATCGGCGGCAACATCGGTAACACCCTTGAGTTCGTCCAATGCTTCATTGACACCGGCAACACAAGCACCGCAGCATAGATGAACGCCCTTGATGCGCACGGTGGTTTCTTTGTCTTGGAAATTCGCGGCGACAAGGTTGCCTCCGACGATCAATGCGGCGACAACCGCAATGCCTGCAAGTTTCATAGCAAAAACTCCTGCGGAGCTGAAAGTTACGTTAGTTTGAACGCATTTACGATAACAAAGCGTTACACTTCGTATCAACGCTAGCAGCCATGTGAGATTTGGGGCCTCGACGGAAACGAACATCATTGGGATAAGCACTATGCGGTTACCGTTGCATATTCAGATTCTGATCGCTTTAGTCGCCGGCACGCTGATCGGCGTCCTTGTCAATCCAGGAGACGTGGAACTCCCGGACCGAGAGTTCGAAAGCAAGATCGCACTGTCGCCGGCGGAAGACGGAATTCTTGTCTCGGTCGAGGAAGACGGAATCGATTCGCTCGAGAAAGTCTACACACGTGATGCGTTCGAAGCCGCATTTCCATCGCTTGCCGGAGCGTATCAAGGGGCCAAGGTCTGGGTTACGGAACCACTGAGCGTCAGCAATCGACGCGTTCATATCGTCGAGGATGGCAAGACTATCGCCATTCGATACGCCCGCAGCTATCGCGATGAGGACGTTGTCTCGACCACTAAAGTCAAGAAAGCCGCCGACTTGAGTGATGCTTGGCAAGGCTTCTACAACGAACACGGTGGTGGTGCGGGCCGTAGAATCACAATCGCGGCGAAGTTTGTGGGCGACCTTTTTCTGCGGCTGCTGAAAATGGTCACGATTCCGTTGATTGTGACTTCTTTGGTGACTGGTGTCGCCGGGCTTGGCAACACCAGCCGTCTGGGCTCGATGTTTGGCAAGACGATGACGTACTACATCGCCACCAGTCTGCTGGCGATCACGACGGGACTGATCATGGTCAACATCGTTCAACCCGGCGTCGGTGCGGAATTACCCGGCAGCGGGGAAGCCATGGTTCCCGAGGGCGAGCAATCATTGGGCAGCATCTTTGTTGGTTTGGTCGACAACATGATTCCGCCGAATCCGATTCAGTCCTTGGCCAACGCCGAGTTCCTCTCGATCATCACGTTTAGCATTCTGGTGGGAGTCTTCATCATCCGCACCGGCGGAAAGAGTGGCGAGGCGCTGCGCACGTTCTTCAACGCGGCCTTCGATGTGATGATGAATCTGACACTGGCCGTCATTCGATTGGCACCGATTGGCGTGCTGGGCTTTATGATTTTCGCGACCTCAACTCAGGGCCTCGAGATCTTCAAGACCTTGGGCTGGTACATGCTGGCCGTATTCTTGGCCCTGGTGGTTCACGCTTGCGTGATCTTGCCACTGATTCTGAAGTTCGTGGCCAAGCGATCGCCGATCGAGTACGCCAAGGCAATGAGCCCCGCGTTGATGACGGCCTTCTCGACGGCGTCTTCAAACGGCACCTTGCCACTAACATTGAACTCGGTCGAACAACGCGCGGGTGTTTCCAATCGAGTCAGCTCGTTCGTCTTGCCCCTAGGAGCAACGATCAACATGGATGGCACAGCCTTGTATGAGGCGGTGGCTGTATTGTTTATCGCTCAAGCAACCCCAGGATTTGCTGTCACGCTAGATCAACAAATCATCGTCGCGCTGACTGCTTTATTAGCAAGTATTGGGGCAGCCGGTATTCCACACGCAGGACTTGTGATGATGGCCATCGTGCTACAGGCCGTTGGTCTTCCGTTAGAAGCACAAGGCATCATCATCGCCGTTGATCGTGTGTTGGACATGTGCCGAACCACGGTCAATGTTTGGAGCGATTCTTGTGGCTGTGCTGTGTTGAATCGTTTCGAGCCAGCCGAGTAAGCTCAAGAATCAACGGACGAATCATCGGATACCGACGTCGCCGAAGCAGTGACGGGGACGAGTGCTCAAGACATTGCACTTGATACAGCTGAGTAGGCGATGATGTCACGTCATTTAACCCGGATTATTCATGAACATGACCGATATTTCACCTAAGCGTCACGTTCATAACAACTTGTGGCAATCGCAAGTTTTCAAGGAGTGTAATTCGTGGTCGCCGTGAATTCGTGGGGTTCGGAAGATTTGGCCCCACAAATTCAGGACGACCACGAATTCTCAGTGTTGATGGATGAATAATCCAGGTTTAACCCGTAGGTGTAGGCGCCACAAAACCTCGCCTTCGGCTACGGGTTAAACGAAAGAAGGTCGGTTCGAAGTCCGCCCTCAGACACAGACTATCCGCCCAACAGCTGATACAGTTTGTAGAGACCAACGACGAGCATTCCTGCGAACGAGCAGTACAGCAGCATGTCCCAAATCTTGCTGGGGGCCAAGCGTTGGTCGGAGCGGAAGAAACGGAAATAGATTGCCGAACCAGCCACGACGGGCAGCATGATGGCTTGTAAACCACCGCTCAACATCACCATCGCGCGAGGTTCGAAACCAGCGACGAAAGAGATCGCACATAATGCTGGCAACACGCCGCTCATGATACGAACCAAGCCGCGGTAACTTTGCTCGTCATCGCGAATGAATCCAGCCGTTCTCACTGCGTCGGAGAACATACGAGCGTTTCCAGCATTGGCCACGAAGAATGTTGAATACAAGACCGCGAATGCTCCGAACAAGAACAGCATCTCCGCGACCGAGCCGAAAACAGGCTCGTACATCACGCCCAGCGAGCGAATCATGTCAGGACCTTCCGGGTCCAAGTTGATACGGCCCAACACGCAAGCTCCCAGTATATAGAACGCGATGGTTGCGAACGTATAAACGATCATCGAGCACCACGCGTCCCACTTCATCACGTAAATCCAACCGCGTGCTCGATTAGCCCATTCTTCGGTTTCGTCGCGAGGTCCCGTGAACTTGGCGTAGCCTTTTTCCATACACCAATAGGGATAAGCAATCAGCTCTGCCGCACCAACGCCGATGATTCCAAACGTCGAAAGTGCGGTCTTCAACGGTGATACTCCGTCCGGAGCCGCTTGAGGCAAACTAAACTTCAGACCGGCCATGATCTCCGAGAAACTCGCTCCCCAAGCGGGTTCCGATTGCAATGCGAAAACATTGACGACCGTCACAAGTGTGAACATACCGACAAGTGCCGTCGAGAAGGACTCGATCAATCCGTATCGACCGGACACCAGCATGACGATCGTTGCCAGACTGAGAATCACTGACCAAATCTTGGCGTCGTAGGGTTCATCGGGTGGGACAAATAGGCGAAGCTGACGATAGTCATTGAGCCAAGCCGTCATCGTGGCGGCCTCAGATTCCGAAGTGTCATCTGGGATCAGTTGGTCGACGATGTCATCAGGCTTACCACCGTCGCCGTCTTTTTCCTTTTGAGATTCAGCGATCAATGCAAACATTGATTGCTGAGGCAGCACCTCTTCACGGAACCGCAGTGCGACCGGGTCTTTCGACGTCTTGATGAGATTCAGCTTTTCGATCAGCTTCTCGACGTCATCGACGGACTCGGTCGCGCCGCTGGCTTTGGAAATGGCCACGTATTGCGTCAGACCGGCAATGTCATGATCTAGGATCTCGGCTTCAAGTCCTTCAGGCCTCTCGCCATCTCTTGAGTTCGACCAAGCTCCGCGTTTGACTTGGAGTTGGATTTCGTCGCGTTTGAATTTGTTCATCTCGCGACCAGCGTCGGTGACTGGCATGCTGATCTCTAGCGCTTGTCCGACACCTCCGACGATACCGCCCAATTGGAACAGGATCGCAATGAACATGATAAACCACATTACCAAGATCACGTTGATCTTGCCGAAGCGGCCAACGGGAACTTGAGCCAGACCGGACATGGTGGTTTGACCGGTGGCAATCGTGAAGCGGCCCAGTTCGACTTGGCAGTAAACTTTGATCACGCAGCCGAGAATGATCAGCCAAAGCAGCGAGAAACCGGCTTGAGCTCCCGTCGAGGTTGTGGCGATTAACTCGCCCGAACCGACGATGCTGCCCGCGATAATCAAACCGGGGCCCAGCTTTTTCAGAATCCCGCCGATCGATGTCGGGGCTTCAATAATCTCGGGATGTGTTGATCCGACGGTATTTTCTTCAGCTTGATCTGCGGACGAGCTGCCAGTTCCCTCGGTCATGATGTTCCTTCAAAGCTGCTGTTCGGCGACCTCGATCGCTTTCAACATGCCTTTGGCTTTGTTCAGAGTCTCGAAGTATTCATTCTCGGGCACGCTGTCGGCGACGATTCCGGCTCCGGCTTGAACATAGACCGTTTGACCTTGCATGACGAGCGTTCGCAGGGCGATACACGTATCCATGTTACCGGTGAAGTCGATATAACCGACAGCTCCAGCGTAAGGCCCGCGGCGATGACGTTCCAGCTCATCGATGATTTCCATCGCGCGAACTTTTGGAGCTCCCGACACGGTACCCGCTGGCAAGCCGGCTCGCAACGCGTCCAGGCATGTTTGTCCTTTGGGCAACTGACCACGAACGTTCGATGTGATATGCATGACATGACTGTAACGTTCCACAATCATCACGTCGGATAGCTCAACCGAACCATAATCGGAAACGCGGCCAATGTCGTTGCGTGCCAAATCGACCAGCATCACATGTTCCGCTCGCTCTTTGGGATCGGCAAGTAGCTCGTCGGCCAACGCTCGATCTTCTTCATCGTTCTTGCCGCGATGTCGAGTACCGGCAAGAGGCCGAATCGTCACTTCACGGTCCTCGACGCGAACCATGATTTCGGGCGAGCTTCCGATCAAACTGCCATCAGGCGTCTTCAACAGAAACATGAACGGACTGGGATTGACGACTCGCAGTGATCGATAGATATCCAACGGTCGCGCGCGGGACTCGAGCTGCAGCCGTTGACTGATAACAACCTGAAAGATATCACCCGCGCAGATGTATTCCTTGCACTTCTCGACCGCGGCCTCGAACTCGGCTTTTTCGAAGTTCGATGTCCACTCCAATGATGGTTCACCGATGGCGGCGATGTCGGTCATTTGCAAGTCGGCCGCGCCCTTTTGAAGCTGCCGACAGATTTCATTCACTCGCTCACTGGTTTCGTCAAATGCTTCACGCGCGTCGCGATCTTTAGTGCGCGCGTGACAGACGACCAGAATCGTCTTGTTGATCTGATCGAAGATCACCATGCGATCGTAAAAGGCGAACGCCAAATCAGGGAGCTTGCGATCGTCTTCAGGCGGGTTTGGCAAGTTCTCGCAATAGCGGACGACGTCATAACCAGCGAAGCCAACAGCACCACCGCAGAATCTGGGCAGCTGGGGCAAGTGGACGGCGCGATAGCTCTTCAGCAAGTTCTCGATTTCTCGCAGCGGGTCCTCGACCGTGTACTCCCGAGTTTCGCCCGCTTCGGTGATCTTGACCGATCGACCGTAGGCTTCCAATTCAAGGAACGGGTCGGCACCGAGAAAACTGTAGCGCCCGATTTTTTCTCCGCCAACAACACTCTCGAACAAAAACGAATGCGAGCCCCATTGCAACTTGCAGTAAGCACTAACCGGAGTCAACGTGTCACTGACCAACTGACGATAAACGGGCACCATGTCGTGCTCGGCCGCCAGTTTTTCAAACGTTTCAAAGTCGGGCAAATGATTCATTGTGGCGAACCGTCGAAGAAAGGGAACGAACTAACGATGGCACAAGCCTTGGGTAACGATTTTTCGTGGCGTACGCTTCCAGCTTGCGGGCCTGGCAGTTTCGCAAGCTGGAAGCGTACGCCACCGACCCTTTGGGTTAAGATACAAATTATTCGAACGGGGTACGCCTGATGAGATTCGCGGCAACGTCTAGTCGAACGGCCAGCTCCTGAAATCGGCACTCGCCGCGACCGATCCATAATAGCGGCTTCATCTTACGTCGCAAGGGGCCGAGATGGCTCGCTTGACAGTCACCTTAGGACGGATAGAATTCGGGTCATGAAAAAGTGTCAACAATGCTCGAAGCCCGCGACTTTACACATCACCGAAATCCGTGAAGGTGAAGTCCAAGCTCTGCACTTGTGCGAGAGTTGTGCGCAAGAGTACTGGCACAGCGAATTGGAATCGAGTGAGACGGAAGACGCTTCGAACTCGCCGTTCCCCATGAGTATGGTGGAAGACGAGCTGGAAGAGTTGGACTCGCTGTCGTGTCCCAATTGCGGTATCTCGTTTAAGCAATTTCGGGCGCAAGGTCGCTTGGGATGCCCGCACGATTACGTGGCATTCGAGGCCGAGTTGTTGCCACTGTTGGAAAACATTCATGGCGACACGGCTCAGCATTGTGGCAAGGCTCCTAAGCGAGCCCCTGATGCCAGCCAACGTCAGTATCGACTAATCCGCTTGCGTAACGATCTACGCTCGGCGGTCGATATGGAGAACTACGAAGAAGCGGCGCAGATTCGAGACGAAATTAGCGAGCTCGAACAGGAACTTGGAGAGATCACGGATACGACAGAGTAACTTGGATTGAACATCCACCGTCTCCGACGGCCAAGAAAGTAAGCATTGATGGATTTGGAAGCGCTGACAGAAAAGAGCGGAGAATGGCTGCGAGGTACCGGGCCAGAATCCGACATCGTTGTCTCCAGTCGCATCCGGCTTGCGCGCAATTTGGCTCAGTATCCGTTCATCAGTCGCTGTGACGATACCACAAAAACGGAAATCGAAACGCTCCTTAAAGCTAAGATGGACGAGGTCGCTGCCGGTCGTCGTTTGCAATATTTGGATGTCGATGATCTTGAGACACTTGACCGTCAATTTCTCGTCGAGCGTCAATTGATTAGTCGAGAGCATGCAGACAGCACGGGCTCGCGCGGCGTTGGCATCAGCGATGAAGAAACCTTGAGCGTAATGATCAACGAGGAAGATCATATTCGCATCCAAGTCCTTCGCAGTGGCCTTTCGCTAGACGAGTGCTGGAGCGAGATTAACTCGTTCGATGATGCTTTAGAAGAAGAGGTGACTTACGCCTTTAGCGAGAAGCTCGGCTACTTAACGGCTTGCCCAACCAACGTTGGCACGGGAATTCGTGTCAGCGTCATGTTGCACTTGCCGGCCCTGGTGATGACCAAGGAAATCCAGAAGGTCTTTCAAGCGTTGCATAAGATCAGTCTGGCCGTTCGCGGTTTGTACGGCGAGGGTAGCCAGGCGGTGGGCGACTTCTATCAAATCTCGAATCAAGTCACGCTGGGCAAGAGCGAAGACCAGTTGATTCAAACGCTCAAGGATGTCGTTCCCAACATCGTTGACTACGAACGTCGCGTCCGCACGGCATTGGTCAAAGAGAACCGACAATCGTTGCACGACACGGTGGCTCGAGCGTATGGAATTCTACGAAACGCGCAAACGATTAGCTCCGAGGAAACCATGCATTTGCTCTCCAGTGTTCGCATGGGAATCAACTTGGGCCTGATCGATAATCTCGAGATTCCCGAGGTCAACGAACTCTTCATTCAAACGCAACCCGCCCACTTGCAAAAGCTACGCAAGTCCGAGCTTGGTTCTGCCGAGCGAAACAGTGCTCGCGCCAGCTTCTTGCGCCGCCGTTTATCTGGCGGCGGTAGCGGCGAAGAGAATTGATCCGATGACGGTCGCGTCACGGACGCCCGAAGGATCGCCAGGTCGTTGCCCACTGTGTGGAGCCAAGGTCGCCTTAGACTTTTCAGAGATCAGTGACGACGCGCCTTGCCCGGCATGTGGACACCTCATCTGGAAGGCCAACGCACTGGCCGAGCACATCAAGCAACTGATGGCGTCCCAGTTGTCGCTTGGCGACTTGAGCTTCGACGACGACCTGGGATTGGCAACTGATTCGCTGGATGTCGTTGAATTGGCAATGGAATTCGAAGAGGAATTCGGAATCACAATCCCCGACGAAGACTACGAGAAGCTCAAGTCGATCAACGACTTAGCACGCTACATCGAACGCCGATTGCGAAATAATGATTCGCTCGACGACGAGTAAACCAAAATTCGTGGTCGTCCTGAATTTAGGAGACGCCGAACCGTGTCTCGCGAAGTCACCAAGTCACCCTGTTTGCGTCCCACTTCCGTCTCTTTAGCCGCATTGCACACGATCCGTTGGAGTCCAGTTAGCAAGCTTGCATTGATCAATTCGCACGAATTGACCACTATGTCGCATCGCGCACGGAGGCGGCTATGTCGAAACACATTTTGCAAGCTGGCACAATCCCCTACCGCAAACTCGATGACAATTTCGAGTTCTGCGTCATCGAAACTTCCAGCGGAAAGTGGTGGGGGTTTCCCAAAGGTGTCATCGATCCTGGGGAAACGCCCGAGGAAACTGCTATCAAAGAATCCTACGAAGAAGCTGGCCTGCGGGGCGAGTTGGATGGCACACCACTGGGAACATTTCAATATTCCAAATGGCGATCCAAGCTGGATTGCACGGTCTATCTGATGGATGTGCAATACGAAGATGGGTCATGGCCCGAGTCATCTCGCGAGCGGCGCTGGGTCGACTTTGACACCGCGCGGAAAATGATTCATCGTGTAGGCTTTCAACATCTACTGGAAGCGGCCTTTCGCCGCTTGACCAGATAGCATTGCTTCCTGAAACCTACAGCTTGCCATGAAAATCACGAACGTCCGCGCTGTGCAACCCGTTGCCGAAAAGTCGCCTCCTGATTGGAGAACGACGTTGGGCCAAATCTTGGTCGCCGTTGACACAGACGTTGGCATCACGGGATACGGCGTTGGCGGCGGCGGCTTGGCCGGAATCCATGTCATCAAGACCGTGCTGCGAGACTTTTTGCAAGATCGCGATCCTGAAGACGTCGAATCACTCTGGGAACTGATGTACCAAACGACGTTGCCCTATGGTCAAAAGGGCTTGGCCATCATGGCACTCAGCGGAATTGACCTGGCGCTATGGGACATTCGCGGGAAGGCCGCAAAGCTGCCGTTGGCCGAGTTGCTCGGCGGCAAAGTCGGCCAGCCGATGCCAACATACATTACCGTTTGGGACACGATCCACGCGGCCCTTGATCGAGGTTTTCGCTCATTCAAGCTACACGTCGAAAACCGAGATGACGGGGACAAAGTTGCAGCCGTTGCATCAACTGTCGAGGAAGCCCGCCGAGAAGTTGGTGACGAGTGCGACATCGCAATTGATGCTTGGATGCGATGGGACTTGCCCACAACAATCGACGTTGCTCGCGCCATCGAACCCTTTCGAGTGACTTGGATCGAGGAACCGTTGCCAGCCGACGACTTGGATGGCTACGCGATATTGGCCACCGAAAGTCCTGTTCCAATCGCTGGTGGAGAGCACGAATTCACCGCGGCCGCGTTTCGACCTTTGGTCGAGCGTCGATTGCACACAATCCTTCAGCCCGACGTTTGTTGGTGCGGTGGACTGACTCAACTGATCGAGATCTACAAGATGGCGCAAGGTGCTGGCTTGCGTGTTTGCCCTCACCGAGGAAGTGAAGTTTGGTCGCTTCACGCCATCGCCGCTTTGGACAACGATCCACTGCCCGAATCGGGACGCCCCTGGATGACTTGGGTTGGCGGGCAACCACCAATTGAAGATGGCTATGTGACGCTAACCGATCGGATTGGATTTGGCGTCGAGATCGATGAAGACTCGCTCGAGATTCTCTACTCATGAATCAGCGAACTTCGATGTAGAGCGCGGAATGGTCCGAGAGCGTTTCTTGAAAACGTTTCCGTTCTGCTCGCGTTGTCAATTCATTCCAGCCGCTGCCGTCATCGGTCAGTCCGCGGATGTGATCTTCAACGCGGTCAGCTCAAGCTCGACGTCCTTGGAAATTCTCGACGTTCCAGAAACTCACCGAAAATGACATGACTGAACCGAATTGCTAGGGCTGAGTCAGACGAAGGAACACTGCGGTGAGTAGCCAAACCGTGAATCGCTCCTAGCCGTGGCGATTCATGTACTGCTTGATGATTTCAGCAGCCGGATTCTCTTGAGCCGGTTTGGGTTCTTCTTTGTTCTCTGCGTCTTCAGCCTTGGGTTCCGGTTCGACGGGGCCTGTTTCCGAGGGATCCGGCAATTTCAAGGGAATATCGTCGACGGGTGCCTCCGCTGGTTCTTCCGGCGGAGCGCTGAAATCAGCAGGAGCAACTTCCGGTTGACCGACTTGTGGCATTGGTGCGCCCGGCATCGGTGGTTGCATCATCTTCTGCTGCATCAATTGTTGCTGCTGAGGATCCATGGGAGTTGGAAACTGCTGTTGTGGCTGTTGGGGATACACGCCAGGTTGTTGCGGATAACCTTGTGGCATTCCTGGCTGCGGTTGCGGATACCCTGGTTGCATTGGAATCTGCGGCTGCATCGGTTGGTGCGGCATTCCCTGCATCGGCATTTGAGGCTGTGCGACAGGTTGCTGCGGTGGAGCCATCGGTTGGGGTGGCGGTGCGATTGGCTGTTGTGGAGCAGCTTGAGCTGGAGGCACGGCAGGAGCAGCTCCTGGTTGGGCTGCCGGCGCGCCTGTTTGAGCCGGTGCTTCGCCTAGAGTCGCGGCTGGCTGAGTATCACCGGACGCAAGAATGCGGGTGTCACCACTCAGCACTGCAGTTTGTTCCGCACTGGGATCCAATGCTGCTGGCATTTCCATGACGGTATCACCGCCAATGGTAGGTGCTGCGGGATCTCCCTCCGCATCGACAGCAACTGGCTGTTCAACCCTTGTAGTTGATTCCAGGCAAAGCTGCAACTCAAGCTTCCCGATGGTGATTTGATCGCCTTCTTTCAGAACGACCTGACCACGGGTCTTCTCGCCATTGACGAGCGTACCATTCGTGCTACCTAAATCGCGGACGCGTACAGCAAAGTCATCCAGTGAGAACACACAATGATAACGCGATACTGATTCGCTATTCGGACGAAGCTGACAATCGTTTTCACGACCCACAAGAAACTTGCGAGTGTTCAAAGCGATGACTCTACCGTCCTGTTTTCCGCCAATGACCTTCAACTCTGCTTGTAGCATAGATGACGTCCACTCCCTCCAATTAGCCAACTGTGAACATCGGCCCAAATGACACACAGCCTTCGGAACAAGTCTCCAAGGCAGAACCCCAGCATAACAATAAACTTTGCGCGATCGCAACGATCTTATCGCGCAAAGTCCACGCTCGCTAAAATTGCTTTGAGTCTAGATTGTGGGCGAATTTTCGCAGCTGACAGGGTCGAAATGAGTAACTCTGGGGGAGCTGATTTCGAAAAATCGAAAAGATGTGAACCTCTGTGCCGCTAGGGCGACCCGAGGCTCACGTCAACCTATCACTGACGATTCGTGATGTCAATGCGGCTCTGAAGCTAGTGTTTTGTTTGCGGCTACCCGCAAATCTCTACGAGCGAATCCCAGGGTTTGATGCCAATTCTCGTCATCACTGGGTGCGTTCAATCATCGCTCCCTTGTTGAGAAATTCACGGATTCAGGCCGCGTTCGATCCGTCCCAATCCTTCGCCCAGCGATTCGAAGCTCAAGGCAAACGGCATCTGTTGATTCAGCTGAGTTTCACAAAGCATTGCTCGCTCAAGAAGCTCGGCAACTGTCTCGGCGTTTCGGGTTTCGTCGTCTGACATCTTAGATACAAATTTCTCAACAGCCGGAGAGACTGGTTGATTTGATGTCGACAACGCAACCAAACACTGCCGATAGAACTCGATCAGAAAACGGACCATCAAGATCGCGTTTTGCCGTTGAACACCCGTGTTGCCACCGAGTTCCTCGACCGATCCAATCATAGCCGCGCTAGTTGTCAGCGGATTCAGTGGTTTCTCACACGCCTGCGATAACAACTTGTCGCGGATTGCTCGAATCGCCGGGTCCAACAATTGCGCAGCATTGGTCAAGCTGCCATCGCTTAAGCTGGCGACAGCCGCTGCGTCATTGGCGTCTTGAACCGACTCTTGTGCCAACAGGATACTTGTCACATCTTCGTTGCTGAGTGGTGAAAACCTTACTGATTGGCAGCGTGATCGGATCGTTGGCAGAACCGAGTCGGCGTTGGCGGCGATCAAGATCAACATCGAATTGACGGGCGGCTCTTCCAGTGTTTTCAACAGAGCGTTCGCAGCCTCGGTCCGCATGAAGTCGGCATCGTCAATGATGGCGAGCTTGCGATCACTGGCCATCGGCCGCAATGACAGGTCGTGACATAACCCCTCGCGACCGCGACGATCCTGTGGGCCAAGAAAAACGTCCAAGGTCAATTCGGCTTTGCCTTCGGCTCTTTCCACGTGAAAGAAGTCGGGGTGAGAGGTCGCGGCGAATTGTTTGCAGCCCGAGCATTCTTGGCAGGCCAGCAATTCCTCATCACTGTGAGATTCGCAAAACAAGCACTGAGCCAGCGTGCGCGCGAACTTGCGTTTGCCGATTCCGTCAGGACCGACGAACAAATAGGCGTGCGACATGCGGCCTTGCCCAAAGGACTGTCGGAACATATCGACCTGAGCACTATGGCCTCGAATCGTTTCCCAGATCACGCGAGTATCCATGAAAGCTACGGTTTACGGATCCAGCCCAAGACGTCGCCGGCCTCGACACGGTGATCGAACCGCTTTTCGATTCGGCAAAGAATTCCCGACGCCGGACTCGACACATCGAATGTGACACCTGGCAAGATGATCTCAACCAGCCGGTCACCGGCGTCTACGGTATCATTCAAGTTCACCAGCCAGCAACTCACTCGAGCCGATTCGCCCCGCGTCCGAAGATCCGGCAACGTGATGGGAACTTCGTCTGCGGTAGGATCTGCCGTGCTCACGTTGCTACCGTGTTTTCTCGGCCCAAGACTGCCGCCATCTCGCCAGCGTGATAGCTCGAGCGAACAAAGGGACCGCTTGCGACCAATTGGAATCCCATTTTGCGGACCAAATTGCCAATGTCATCAAACTCCTCGGGCGGAATGAAGCGTTCGACCGGGAGATGCTCTGGCGTGGGTTGCAAGTACTGGCCAATGGTGATCATTTGGCAACCAACGGATCGCAGATCGGCACAGACTTCCAACACTTCTTCGGTTGTTTCACCCAGGCCCAACATCAATCCGCTTTTGGTCGGCATCTCGGGCGCTTCGTTTTTGACCTGTGCTAACAAGTCCAGCGTCCGTTGATACTCTGCATTGCGACGCACTCGATGGTACAAGCGCGGGACGGTTTCCGTGTTATGGTTGAAAATGTCGGGCTGCGATTCGACGACACGATGAATGGCTTCTTGATTGCCAAGGAAGTCGGGTGTCAACACTTCGACCGCCGCGCCCGTTCGCTCACGCACGGCCAGCACACATTCATAAAAGTGATCAGCGCCGCCATCAGGCAAGTCGTCGCGAGTCACCGAAGTGATCACCACGTGCTCCAGACCAAGTCGCTCGGCTGCTTCGGCGACTCGTCCGGGCTCGTCCATCTCGACGACTTCTGTCTTGCCCTTTGGTACCGAGCAAAACCCGCACGGTCGAGTACAGACGTTGCCCAGAATCATGAAAGTCGCCGTGCTGTGAGACCAACACTCCGTCCGATTCGGGCACTTCGCGCTTTCACAAACAGTTTCCAGCCGCAGGTCCGAGATCACATTGCTGGTGTATTGCATGCCGGGTTGTGGCATCGGGCGCTTCAACCATTTCGGCAACCGGCGTCTTTTCCGCGGCGGCGATTCAGGCACGCTTGAAGTCGGTCGATCGATGATATCAAGCGTAATCATAGACCTTCTTCTTCGTACGTTTCAGCAGCGGATGACCCGTGTAAACGTGATAGTCGTGGTAGCCAAGCTGCCGAGTCATGTGCCGAACCAAGCGCTCTCGGACGGCGTTCATGGAAGTCGGCTTCAGGCTGTTGGCCGTGACTGATGTGATTCGAGCGTCATCATCGCCGGTCTGAACGAGGCGTTGAGCATCCATGTCGGGGCAAACATTCAAATACAACCCGTGATAGCTAACCCAGCGTTTGACAGAGATTCCCGTCCAGGCAAACTGTCCGCATCGGCAGAGCACGCTGCCTTGATCGGGTACTGCGTCGCTGTGCATGTGCATTTCGTCACACATGTCGACAACGGACAACAACAAACGATCGCGAAACTCGACAACACCATAGTCGCTGCGATCCAGCGGTATGATGGGATAAGCGGCCAATTGTCCGGGCCCGTGGACTAAACAACCGCCGCCGCGATTAAGCCAGCGGACATCCATCATCCGCGCGGTAAACTCGGACTGCTCACATCGCAAGTGGCTGCGGCTTCCGTCGCGTCCAATGGTCACCATCGGAGGATGCTCGCAAATCAACAAGCCGCCGTAGCGATCACTGCGCCCGGAGATTTCATAGACGAGCCGTTCTTGCAAGAACAACGCAGACTCGAAATCCACCATTCCCAGCAAGTACACATCGAGCGCATCAGAAGTGCTACTCGAAGGCGTCCAGTGAGAATGTGAAGCGTGGGTCATTGCAGTTCGCGGAAGAAGTCTAAGGTCAAATGTTGTTACAAGATGACCTCATTCTAACGCTGGCACTCGACGCTCACAACGCGTCAACGGCTGACTTCGAAAAGGAAACTGAATGTGTAGAAACTGTCAGTTCAACTCTTGAAATCGTTAACTTCTGCGGTTAGCGCAAAGTTTAACAGGATCGAATCTCAACCGTTTTCGCCAACTTCCGAGCCCGACTCAAGCTGACTTCGGCGGGTCGAAGTGCCTGTAAGTTGACGGTTGCTGCGGCCACACCCAATCGGACGCTCTCAAGAATGTCGAGTCCCGAGTCCAACCCCGCTGCGATTCCGGCGGTCAGGCAATCGCCACAGCCAATAGGATTCACAACCTTTGAAGAGAGCGGTGAGATCTCGAAGGCCTCTGACTCGGAAACCAAATGCATTGGCGACGCACCGGACGTAATCAAGACCCATTGAGCTCCTTGCTGAATCAACGATCGCGATGCCTTGATCAGTTGGCGCGAACTACGAAGCTTCTTGCCCACCGTTTGTTCGAGCTCTTCACGGTTTGGCTTGACTAACAGCGGTTGATGCCGAAGTGCGCGGATCAATTGAGGACCGCGGATATCTAAAATGCTGGTTGCCTTCACACCCTTCAGCAAATTGGCAGTGTATCCGTCTTTCGTACCACTGGGCACGGAGCCGCTCAAAACCACATAATCGGCCCGTTTTACTTCGGATTGAAATGCTGCGTGGAATCTATTCAGAGCCTCGGGCTTTGGCCGCCGAGCGTTTTCGACAAGCTCGGTCGTTGCGTTATCAGCCAAGATCGTCGTGCACACGCGCGTACCCGCATCAGACTTCACCCAACGAGCAGGGATACCACTCGCGCGAAATTCATCTTGAATCGACTTGCCAGCGTCTCCGCCAATCAATGCCAGCGTCTTGGAATTCACCTTCAAGTGATGCAGTGCGATGCTAACATTCAGCACCTTTCCAGATGCGCACCAAACCGCTTCATTCGCGCGATTAACTTCGCCCGTGCGAAACTCACCAAACGTGAGGATCTGTTGCCATGCGGGACTGAGGCCAGCGGCTAAGATCAAAGCAAGCCCTCCAACACAGCCGTCAATTCGCCGTCGTCCAAGTGTCGAGGATTGGCACTCATGCTGTTTCCACGTGAACTCTTCACCAACGCAGGTATCTGGTCGGACGTGACACCGATTTCTGTGAGCGTCGGCGGTATCCTAATTCTTTGGCACAATTCCTGGATGAATTCAATCGCAAAATCCGCAGCCGCATCGTCCGTTTCGAGTGGCTCGCGAATGTTGCTGACTCGAGCAAA
>PBMZ01000043.1 GCA_002722955.1 Planctomycetaceae bacterium
GCAGCCGACGACTCCAGCCGGTGTCAGGATCGAACAATATCGTCCCTTGTTCCAACGATTGCTGATGCCAATTGCCGAGCCGTTTTCAAACTCAAGCGTACGGCTGACGGTGCGCGGAATTGCTTCACTCATTTCGATGGTCCCTTTTGTTCGCGCCGGAGACTCTCATTCGTCTGCATGAACAAACAGTATCCATGCGCCGCCGAGTAAGAAGAAGACAATGCTACCGAGGAAGAATGCAATCACTTTGATAGCACCCGATGGTTCACGCCCCACCTCGAAAATGTAACACGTGTCAAAATTCGTTCCGCGATGCGATGTTTGGAGCAGTTTCTTTTCTTCGCCGCCCATGCTCTCGATTTCGTTGACGAGCATTCCCCGGACAGAACCGTTGACTCCTTCCATCGCCAACGCCGCGATTTCGACGTCGCTACTGTGGTCAGTGCTCTTGATGATCAGCTTGATCGGGCCACTGGTCATTGGAATGGGGACGCCAGGAAGAAGAGTCTCACCTTGTTGCCCGATAGGATCTGCGGGAACCCAGATCTTCGTATATGGTCCCGCGTTGGATTTAGCTTCGTATACAAGATTATCACGCAATACGAATCCGCTGAGATCGAGGTAAATGTGGCCGCCAGGTCGACTTTTTAGGAGGTTGGCGAGTGTGATCTGTTGCGGTTGGGAGTTTGCGCGAGATGCTAACCGTGCTTCTTGAACGCCGACGAAGTACAACACACATCCGATTGCCACCAAAGCCAGGTTGATTCGATTGAAATTCCAAGCTAAGGGAATTGAATTCCCCTTTGACTTCTTCTTTTTCTCTGCTTTTCCAGACTTCTTCCCTGCCTTGCTCTTTTTACCTTTCGACGAAGCTTTTCGCGGCTTCTGTGCTCGAGGAGCCTCGTAGGCCTCTTCTTCATAATCACCGTACTCGTCTCCGTAGTCACTTCCCCATTCGTCTCCAGCGTCTTCACTTCCCCACTCGTCGCCGTAGTCTTCTTCGTACTCGTACTCATCTTCGACAGGTTTCGGGTTCGGGACTTTCATGGGATTCCCGCATTCGCGGCACTTGATCGTTCGGCCTGCAGCTTCATCCTTAACTCTTCGCTTTGCGCCGCACTTGCTTTTAACTTGAATTGCCATTTGAGTTTCTAATTGTGAACCAGGTAATCGACGTGTTGCATCAGGACGGGGCGAGAACACGGTGGTGATCATTCTTGCAGTGGCTGCGCAGCAGATCAATCACCAGGCGTATTTGCGGGTGATTTGTCTGGAATTATGCAAGGATCTCGTTGACAACGCGCCCGTGCACATCGGTCAGCCGGAAGTCGCGACCGGCGTGGCGGTAAGTCAACCGCTCGTGGTCGATGCCCAATTGTTGCAAGATAGTGGCTTGAAGGTCGTGGACGTTGACCTCGTCCTGAGCAACATCGAAGCCGAAATCATCACTTTGGCCGTGAGTGATGCCGCCGCGTATTCCAGCGCCGGCGATCCATGAGCTGTAAACGCGAGCATGATGCTGGCGTCCATTCGTCCCGGGTGTCGGCACAAACGGGCCGCGACCAAACTCGGTGGTGAAGACCAACAACGTGTCGTCGAACATGCCGCGTGCTTTCAAGTCCTTGATCAATGCCGCAATGGGCTGATCGACGTTTCGTGCCAGTTGATCGTACTTGTCGATCTCCGCGTGAGCGTCCCAGTTGTGGTCGACACTGCTGTCTCCATCGATCAACTCGACGAAGCGGACACCACGCTCGACCATGCGTCTTGCTACTAAGCATTGCCACGCGAAACTGGATGTGTCGTTGGGATCCAAACCATACAGATCCATGGTGGCTTTCGATTCTTTCTTGATGTCAAACACATCAGGCGCCGCCATTTGCATTCCGGCAGCGGTCTCGAACGCCTTGATTCGAGCTGTCAGTTGCGAGTCGGTTTCTCGGTTCTTCAAGTGTTGTTGATTGAAGAAGGACAAGATGTCTAACTCGGTTGATTGCAAATCTTGCCGAAGCGAGCGGTGCATGTTGGCGATCGGCTCTGGCCCCGGGATGACTCGCGTTCCTTGATGAACGGCGGGCAGAAAGTCCGAACCCCAAACTTGGCCGCCAGCGTATGGGAGACCTTTAGAAATCACCATGAAGGCGGGTAGGTTCGAGTTCTCCGTGCCCAGCCCATAGCTGACCCACGACCCGATGCTTGGTCGATTAAATGTTGCCGAGCCCGTGTGAATTCCAATCGTCGCACCGAAGTGGTCGCCGTTGATGTTCGTCATCGAGCGGATGACGCAGATGTCGTCGATCACGCTACCGATGTGTGGAAAGAGATCGCTAACCTGAGTGCCGCTTTCACCGTACGCGCGGTACTTCCATCCGCTGCCCTTGCAGACTTGTCGTCCATGAGGCTGATCGTGCCGTAGGTTTAACACAGGTTTGGGGTCAAACGTATCAACGTGCGAGATGCCGCCTGTCATGAACAGAAAAATGACGTTCTTCGCCTTCGGCGCGAAGTGAGGTGCTTTGGGGGCCAGCGGATCCGATGTTGGCTTCGACTCATCAGCCATCAACTCGGAAAGAAGCCCTGGCAGCAACAATCCGCTGCCAGCCAAGGATCGAATCATGTCTCGTCGGTTCGTTTTCATGAGCCGTCTCATGTTGTTTTTTGCCGCGTGGTTGTTTCACCCGTAGCCGAAGGCGAGGAGCATCAGTAAGAATCCTCGCCTGCCGCTACGGGTTAAACGAAATACGACGCATCGGGCCTGTGATCTTTTGTGGTCCCGCGACTCCGCTCGCTGGACGTCCCGCGAGCGGAGTCGCAGAGCCACAAACCCAATCGGGTCTTAATCAATGAACAAGAACTCGTTGCTGCTCAGCATCGCACGCACGAAGCTTGTCCACGCAATCAATTGTCGATCATCATTATCGGCCAGTTGCCGTTCTAAGTCGCGCTGTTTTTGTAGTGTTGCCAACATCTCGTTCGATCCGACATGTCGACCAAAGATGTTTGCGTAAGCCCAATGAACTTTGCCCCCAATCGGCTCACCTTGGTCGATGACTCGCTTGGCGATCAATTGTGATTGCTGCTTGATGAAGTCAGAGTTCATCATGTACAGCGACTGCAAAGTTGTTGTGGTGGGACGTCGGACTCCAACATGCAAGTTGCCGTCGGGAGCGTCGAATAAATCCAGAAAGCGATCCTTGCGAATGCGCTGCCTGAACAAATAAACGGTCCGGCGGTTGCTCTGAAAGTTGCCAACGTAAGGTTCGTGTTGGCGGTAAAAATAAGATTCACGGTGAGGGAAACCGTGTCGGCCACCGCGCGAGCGATCTAACTGATTGCTAAAGACAAGTATCGAATCGCGAATCTGTTCGGCGTCCAATCGTCGACGGTTCGCACGCCACAAGAATTTGTTGTCAGGATCGATGGCCGAGTTCTCGGGGATGTCGCGGCTAGATGATTGATAAGTTTTCGAAGTCATGATCAGCCGGTGCAGTTTCTTGATCGACCAGCCGTTGTCCATCAAGAAGGTGGCTAGAAAATCGAGCAACTCGGGGTGAGACGGCTTCTCGCCACGCACGCCAAAATCGCTGGTTGTCGCAACTAAACCTTTTCCAAAGTGATGATGCCAAACGCGGTTCACGATGACGCGGGCGGTTAGCGGATTCTTGCGATCTGCGATCCAATTGGCCAACTCCATGCGGCCACTTGTCGTGGAATCATCTGCGATGGTTTGCCCGCCCAACACTTGGAGGAAGCCGCGTTGAACAACCGGTCCACGGGATCGCGGGTCGCCTTGCTTTTGAATGTTCGCGTTACCAACGTCACCCTCGCTGGCTGCGTAAGCGATTTCCAAGTCAGGAAAAGTTTCGGCGACCGTGCGGATTTCGTCGCGAACTTTCAAAACGTTTTTCCACGCAACGGCGCGAGTGTAGCCGGGGATGTTGACGGGCTTTCGCTGGAAGTCGCGGTACTTCTCGAACTCGGCTCGCTCCTTGCGACGAAGTGTATTGATTTGTTCTCGGAATGAGGCAAGTGTTGTATCCGACTTTGCCTTGCCCATTCGATAAATGAAGTCGCTGCGGTAAGGTCGATGTTCGGCACCCGCATGAGGATATACCGTGCTATCGAAGATTCCGTACAACGCGTAATAGTCAGCCGTTGGAATCGGGTCGAACTTGTGATCGTGGCAACGTGCACATCCGACCGACAGGGCCAGGAACGTCTTTCCCAGGTTGTTTAACGTGTCCTCGATCGTAATGTGTCGAAGGCCATGTGGACTGACGCCGATGCGTCGAGAGATCGCAATGTATCCAGTCGCAACAATTCGCTGCCAACGCTCGGCTTCGTCATCTGTCGACATTAAGTCGCCAGCCAGCTGCTCGCGCACGAACTGATCGTAGGGCTTGTCTCCGTTGAACGCGTCGATGACATAATTGCGGTACCTGTAAGCTTCGGGGATTGGGAAGTCCGACGCATCCCCAGCTGTGTCGGCATATCGGACCAGATCAAGCCAGTGTTGTGCCCAACGTTCGCCGTAGTGTTTGGAACTAAGAAGCCGAGTCAGAAGTCCCCGCATCGCCGCCTGCCGATCGGCCGACCATTGATTGTCGAAGTCGTGAAAGTCATCAGGCGTTGGCGGCAATCCCGTCAGGTCATACGTAGCCCGCCGCAAAATCTCACGTGATCGAATCCGATCGCTTGGTTGTAATCCAAGTTCTTCATGCTTGGCAGCAATGAAGGCATCGATCGGATGCTTGCCCCACTCGCCTTTGATTTTCGGCGGCTTCGGATTGGCGACCGGTTGAAACGACCAGAATTCTCGCTCCTCGGCGGTAATACCGTTTTCGTCCGGTGTCGCTCGCGCCGATGACAATGGCTTGGGCCAGTGACCGCCTTCGTCGATCCATCGCTGAAGCACCTTAATCTCGCCACTCTTCAATGGTTCGTCCGGGGGCATTTCGGTCTCTTCATGATTTCCAGAGACCACTTGCCAAATCAGGCTCTTCTTCGAGTTGCCCGGTACCAACGCCGGCCCACCTGATCCGCCTTGCAACATGGCTTTTCTGGAATCAAGCCGCAGGCCACCCTCGGCCTTTCTGCGATGGCATTCAAAGCACTTCCTGGCCAAGAGGGGTCGCACACGGGCCTCAAAGAACTCCTCTTTCACCGCGCGATCATCGGCGGCTTCGGCGGAGTGGACAAGTGAGGACGTTCCAGCCAACAACAAAATCAAAATTCGGACGCGAACATTCATGCGTTCAAGTATACACGAACCGAGCATCCTGTCCCAAGGGTTCATCAGGCGATTGCTGTGCCGGTTAACCTGACACGTTGGAGTCCAGCCTTTAAGCGCTCTTCATGGACGGACAGTTTGCGACGGGTGGCTAAAGCTGAACTCCAGCGCCTTTTGCTCGATGCTGCTTACGACTTCGCGATCACCGAAAGCGAGTCGATGTTAACCTCACGCTCTCTTGGTTCTTCGGCGACGTGGAAACTATTTGCGATCGAGATGTCGTTGACGGCGGCGTATGTGCCGTCTCGCCGATTGGGAAAGTGAGTCTCGATTCTGGCCTGGTCGATGGTGACGCTGCCAATCTTAGCGATCTCCATCCGCTTATAATGCGGATTGGAACATGTGCCTGGTCGAGTCAACTTCCAGCCAACGTCAGCCAGTTGGTCGAGCGTGGGCATTTCGCTGACATTGAGGCGACGATTGATGACAACGGGCGTGTACTGAGCAAGGTACCCAAACACCAGACCACAATCGATGATCACCGCTGCGCCCCAGTCCGCACATTCCCACTTCGCTTTTGTGAAATACGGATTGAAACAGCCACCCGTCTCGACGATAGGAAATGCAATCACATCGCCAGTATCCATCAGAAGCGGCTGAGCTTTCGCTAAGGTCTTTCTTTTCTTGTCGGGGACCGGCTTCGATATTTTCGTTCGCAGATCGTCCAGTGCTTTCTTGCGCTTCTTTTGATTGTTCTCCGCCATCTCAAGGATCGCGGGTGAATTTAGATCTTTGTCGCTATCGATGATTGCGATGGCACGACGCAAGACGTCGCTGCCGGCGACTCCCTTTCGATGCAACTGGTCGGCCATGACAAGCCAGAAGGTTGTGTAATCTTCATCAGTTTCATCATTTGCCGCGTGAGGAAAGGCTTCGGAAATGATCTCGACCAAACGATCTCCTTCGAACGGCAACTTCACGACGGCGCTAATCGTGGCCTTAAGGTCCTTTGCAATATCATTGGAATACAACCCAGGTCCCCACGTTCCCATCTCTACTCCTCAGTCACGTCAATCAGAAAGTTCACTGAGCACGGCTCTTGCCTTCGCCCGAACGCGTGGGCTGCTCTTTGATGATTCCGCCGCCTTAAGTCGCTCCGCGACGAGACTCTTCGGGAATTTCGAGAGCGCGGAAATCGCCACCAATCGCACGGATTCAGCTGGACTCTGTAGTTTTGCAGCGATCAAATCAACGTCGGACTCGTTGG
Organism: Planctomycetaceae bacterium; assembly: GCA_002722955.1. GTDB lineage: Bacteria > Planctomycetota > Planctomycetia > Planctomycetales > Planctomycetaceae. Next base: position 6,498 of record PBMZ01000043.1, read on the forward strand.
CTACCTCGCCCAATAAGTAGAGGGCTTTCCGTTGCATGTTTTCTGCTTTATCGTCGAGTGCTTCGATCGCTGCCACGCGACCTTGCTGTTTATCGCAATAGAACAACGCGTGCAAGGCATTGTCGCGAACGCCTGGTCCTTTGTCGTTTGTTGCCGCCTTCAATGCTTGGATGTTGGTTTGATCCTGTTGACCTTGTAACGCCAAAGCCATGTAAAGCCGAACGCTTCTGTCAGTGTGTGAACTGAGTTGTTCACGAATGAATGCGAGCACTTCAGGATTACGGATTCGCGACTTCGGACGAGTAAGGCTCGAAGATGCGGCACCTGACAATGCGTAGTAAAGCGTCGAACGCTGTGTTCGATCGCGACTATTGATCCAAACCCGCATCTGATTTAAACCCGACGAATCATTCAATCGAGCAAGCGATACTGCTGCATGAACTTTCACATCGAGTCGTGACGATTCCAGTAATGGTTTAAGAGATTCAATGACCCCGGCGTCTCCGAGAATTCCGAGTGACGTTGCTGCCTTCTCGCCGCCGTAGGTTGGATCACTCTTCAGAAACTTCATCAGCGGAGCCACAGCACGTTCGTCATTGCGATATCCCAGCAACCTGGCCGCTGCTGCCTGGACCTGTGCGTCCTTGTCTCGAAGTAAACCAATCAAGATGTCAGTAACGGCTTGGCCTTCAATCCCGCCAATGCTCTGAGCGGCAGTCACGCGAGTTGCCACAAACTCGCTGCTAAGCATTTCCTGAAACAGCGGTAATGAGGACGAATCGCCGATCCAACTCTGGCTGAACTCCATCTTGCAAAGCATAAGCAAACGTCTTTCGCATCAGCAGATTGTCGCTGTTCAGCCCCTTCAGCAATTCTTTATTCAACTCGACGTCATCAATTTTGGGAACTGCGTAAGCCACGGCCAGTCGAGCGTCGGTTGAACCTCTTGTCAGAACTTTCAGAACGGCCGGCTTTGCAGCTTTCCCCAACTCGCCTAACGCTGCTGAGGCTCCGTAGCGGACTCGGCGATCATCGTCATCAAGACAGCTAACCAGGGCATCAATGGCAGGCGGATCTTTTGTCGAGCGGAGGACGGTAGCACTGCGTTTGCGTTGTTCCCAACTGTCACCGGCAAGACCTTCGATCAACGCAGGCACGGCTGGTTTGCCGATCTCGATGAGAGCGTTTTCCGCGTATCCACAGACTCGCGTTCCGTAAATTGGTTGTGCGTAAGCGGTGACCCAGCTTTGATCCGACAGCAACTGAAACATGTCCCAAGTTGCGGGAGCGGCGGACTCGCCAGCTTTGCTAAGATAGCGAAACGCACGAGTTCGAATTGCGGCGTTCTTATCTCTAAGGTCCTGCTTCAGCTTTTCGATCTTCGGTTTGATCGCTTTGTTGATGATCTTGCCATCTTTATCGACGACCCATTCCAACAGTGCCATCGCGCCGGCTTTGCGGAGGCTGACGGTTTGTTGTTGTTTCCATTGGCCATTGGTGACTTCAACGGTGTAAGCGTCTGGTGCCAAGGCACGAACGATCATCGTTCCGTCTTCGCGTTCTTCAAGAGACGCCGGGACGCCGTCGCGTTTCGTTCCATGTGACAAAGGGTAAACTCGACAGACTGTCGACTGATGTCGTCCGAAGTGTGCTGAAACGCTCAGCCCGAGACCTCGAAGCGGCTTGCCATTTTCATCAAGAACACGAACTGCTAGCGAAGTGCTCTTGGATGCGTCAAAAGAAACTTCAGCCTTTGCCTTAGACGCGTTGACAGATTTCACGCCGAAGTACGGTGCTCCGGTTGCGAAGAGAACAACCGTACAATGTCCCTCGGGAACGTAGGTGAATTGCACTTGCGATTTTTCGTTGCTGACAGGAATCGTCTTGGTGAGACGATAGTTGTTGTTCTCGACGGTTGCGGTGACATAGACCATTTCCGCCTTCGGGATTTTCCAACTGACAGTCAGTGGACGCTTTTTCCGGCTTCGTTTCAGGACGATGTCTCGTTTCAGAGTCTCGCCGGGTTTTGGATCCGCCCAGATCTCGAGACGCTCGAACGGAGTGTCGCCACGGAACTGACGATACGTTGGTAGTTCGACATCCGGATGTTGCAAGTGCCAACCGGCAGCGTTACTCAGATCAAAGGCGACATAATGGCGCTTGGCAGGCAAGCGGACTCGGAACGTGCCGTCTTGACCGATTCGACCCGCTCCTTTGAAGCCGCGAGGCATCATCGTGCCCATTGACGAGACGCCGTCGGCAAGTCCATGGTTCGTCGCGCCGATTACGGATGATCCGTCGTCGTATTTCAACGTTCCTTCAATCCAAGCGTAAACGTCTTCGATCCGCTGCAGCTTTAGCGTACCGAGATCGGTTGTCTTGCCGCCGACAACCTGAGCCTTTAAGGATTCGGGCGCGACGCCTGCCACGTTGCGTGGCGTTAAGAGCAGTCTTCCTGCGGGATGAATCTTAATCGCTAAGTTGCCATCTTCATCTGTTCGGACACCGCCGTAGCCACTTGACGAGTCGACCCAAAATTGAGCGTTTGCGATCGGTGTCTTTCCGTCAGGAGCAACGATCTTGGCCGTGACGTCACCGAAGTGAATTTCGGGACTCTTCATTTGGACGTTTGTAACTTCTGTCGGCTTGTCGGCCGAGACGTTGATTTGCTCGCGCCAAGTTAAGTGCGCCGCCGACTTGACGCTGACGGCAATGTGATACTCGCCCGGTGTCAAATTCGCGAAACTGACGGTTTTCTGGCTGACAGGGATGACCTGTTCTTTCAACGCGTGGCGACTCTCTAGCGAGCAGCGAACTCGAAGTTGCAGTGTGTCGGGAAGCTTGTTGGTCTGAGAAAGTTGGACGTCGATTTGACCGCGATTCTCGAACTCCAATTCGAGTGGACCGGATTCCGCAGAGAGTTTCGGGATCTTGAGTTTCCAAACTTGCCCTTGGAAGTTCTTGAGCGGTTCATAAAGAGTTGCGACGGCCGAGTAGTCACGGGCCTCGGGCAAGACGATCTCGAACTTTCCGTTGGTTTCGGTAGTGCATGCCGTACCCCGACGATTTTGAGGAGTCGGCTCTTCACCCAGCGGCGTTAATGCGAATTGCAGCTTGGCCAATGGAACCGGCGTGCCGCCGACGAATCGCACTCGCCCTGTGATTTTGGCCGCACTCTCTGTCTTCAGTGTGAAGGTTTGCTTTCCGCTGGTTGCGTCATCAGCCGAGATGTTTTCGCTCGGGGAAATGTATCCAGGGTACCAAAGCGAGATGTAGTACTCATCCTTATTTGCCGGCGCGACGAACGAAAAGAGTCCATCCTTGTCGGTGTATGCTTTCGAGGAAACTCGCACGTTGGCCATCGGCTGGCCGGTTTCATCGATGACCTTGCCCTTGATAGCAACACCTTTAGGCAAAGCGATTTCGATGTCGTTGACCTTAGCGTGGCCTTCGTTGACTACTTTGGAATTGACAATGGGATGACCGTCTAGCCAACCCGTAAGTGAAAATAGACTGCTGTCTTTGGGCAAGCGTCGAAATTGAAAGCGGCCATTCTTGTCCGCAAAAACTTGGTCCAACATCATTTCGTAATAGCCATCGATTGACCCAAAGCCCGGGATCCGATGTCTCGCTTGAACGATGGCGCCGGCTGCTGGTTTGCCATCATGCGTCTTGACGACGCCGGCCAAAGAGACGCCTTCTTCTAAGTCCGAAGCATCCCCCTTTACCCGAATTGTGAATGGTTTGGACTTGAGTTCGCCTGTCCATGCCTGAATCGTCTTGATTGTTTTGCCGGTCTTGTAGTCGATCGGCGTGGTCACCTTGGCATGAAAGCTGGGCGTGATCGTGTATTTGCCCGGAGTGCGGAAATAGACTTGCTGGGCGTTCGCACCAGGCGATGGGCCGAGGAAGATTTGGTACGAAATCGATTCACCGGGTTTGATCGTTCGAAAGTAACGCTGATTTGCGAACGGATTCGAGTGCACGTGCCAAGCCGGCAAACGCGTCGTTGGCAGTCGTTGATTTGTGTCATTGTGTTGAATGTCGAAGCGGTAAGTTTCGGGCAAGGCCACATCGCCCCAGTAGACCGTGACATCGTCTTTGCCTTCGTTATGCAACTTGGCATTAACGAATATGCGGCCATCAAGTTCGATCGGCTGGTTGTTTTGTGGACTGACTTCGTAGCGTGGCTTTGGCTTCGTCGATGCTTGGTCGCCGGCGTCTTGAGATTGTTTCGGAGCAGTCTTTGCGGCGTCTTGGCCTGATTCCGTTGCTGTTGCTCGTCGGTCGAGCATCGATAGCGGAAGCAAGATTCCCGCTATCAACACGGTTAAGACAACGAATCCAAGTTTCGTCAGACGTGCTCGATTGGCTTGAGAATCGAGGATTCTGCGAATGCGATTCTCCAAACCTGACTCGCGAGCCATCGCAACGGCCAGCGGAACTTGATGTCGAAACTTCGGGTATTCGGCCGTCATTTGAACCAACTGATCAGCATACGCTGTCGCTGCGAGGCCTCGGCCAAGTACCAAGTCGTCGCACGCGCGTTCTCGTTCGGCTCGCATTTGACCCACCGCCAACCAAACCAGCGAATTGAACCAATGAAGCACTCGGGCCAGTTCGGCGATCCACTGAGTGAGACAGTCGCGACGCTTGATGTGGGCGAGCTCGTGCAACAAAACGGCTCGCAACCGTTCCTCGTCCCACGAATCGATGTCTGACGGCAATACGACTCGAGACCGAAAGATTCCGCACGCCATCGGGATCATTCGAGTTGCCAGCTTCCACACGGTTACCTTGTGTGACGACTTGAATTCGAGTTCGCTGCAGAGACCGTCGATTCGATCGCACCAAGAGTCGTTGGCGAGCTGCTCGGCTCGACGGCAAAGCCTTGTGAGTGCCCATTGACCACATATTAGCCGTAGCAACATGCCAACAGCACCGGCCAACCAAACACCGAAGAACCACATTAGCCAAGGCGCCGGTTCGGCATCTTGCGTCGCTGCGTCGGGGTAAGTATCGCGTGGTGTGATCAAATATTGCGGGGTGGTTGACGGCTCAATCGCTGTGAGTTCGACGGGATCGAGCGTCATTGTCGGATCAATCCTTGTCAGCTCAATCGCTTCGGTTGGTGTCAAGTTTTCGTCGCCGACTTGGGTAAGGACTTCGTCTTCTGGCACGTCCAGACTGGTTTGTGCAGGCGTGAATAGTTTCAGTCGTTCCAATTCAATGGGGGCTTGATTTGGATAGTTCACAACCAGAGCTGTTTCCGTGACTGGGAAATCTTCGCGTTCGGAAACGACATACCATTCGGGAAGAATTCGCCACGCGGGAAGGCAAAGCGTGAGCATCGGAAGGACCAACAGAGCACACATCCCCGTCAGCCAAATCGCGTGCTTGACAGAAGCCGACCGCTTTCGAGATGCCAAGACACAGATGCCGACAGCGATACTCAAGATGAGTCCCTTGACGCCTGCATCAACCAGCACAGGCCAAGTGACCAGAGACAGAGGCAAGACGAATTGAATGACTCGTTGCATCGTTGCTCTCCAGTGAGGTTTGCCGGGATCGTGAGAAGCCCGGCCTTTTCGAAAAGCCGGGCTTCTAGTTTTGACGCCGCGCGTCCGTGATGAGTTGTTCCAAACGTTCGAGGTCCTCGGGACCGACGTCGTCTGCATCAGTTAGGTGCATGGCAACAGCGCTGGTCAAGGAGCCTTCGAAAAACGTATTGAGCACTCTCTGCAAGGCGGTGTGCGCCGCTTTCTTACGACTTTGCACAGGCCGATAAATGTATTCGCGACCCTCAACGCGATGACGCAGGTAGCCCTTTTCTTCGAGGATCCGCAAAATCGTTCGCACCGAGGTCCGGGAAGGTGGGTCGTCCATTTCGCTTAAGACGTCGTTGGTGGACGCTTCGTTCCGAGCGAACACGATCTCCATGATTTGGCGTTCGCGGCGGCTTAACTGTGTTGGGTCAGTCATTTGTCTGCCTTGGCTTACGGCTAATAATTTAACTGAGCTGATTTTTTAACCGATGGCGGTGATGTTGTCGAGAGTAAAAGTTCAAAAAAGCATGAGCGGTGTATTTCGGATTCTCGCCGTCTTCTCCGCAGGCCAAGAACAGTCGACCGCAGACTCTTTGTTTACCCCGTAGCCGCAGGCGAGGTCTTCCGTGAACTCCTCGCCTGCGGCTACGGGTTAAACAAGGGAAACGGTTGTGTTGTTGCCACCACTCCCATCTGTTGCGACGCGATGACGCTTTGGTGAGAATCGATGGTCATCGCGTTTGCAACTTGCTCGGGCCGTTTCGGATCAAGGTGACAAGTCATGATCAAGAAAGAGATCAACGAAGACACGAAGACGTTGACCATCGAGTGGAACAATCGTGACTTTGTCCGGATGGATTTTCTCAGCATCTTCTTAATTGTGGCGTGGCTATTTTCGATTGTCTTGGCTGGCGGATCGATTTGGGTTCTGGCGACTGGACGAAATGTGGGGCCGGACATTTTGATGTACTTTGCAATCGGCATGGGCGGGTTGTTCGCGTTGTTCTTGCCATTCTTTTGGTTGAAGCGGTATGCAACAGAGCGAATCGAGATCACTCCGAAGTCTTACCGTCATTACCACGTTGAGTACCCGTGGCTGCTGCCTTGCAATTGGCCGACGAAGAAGATCACCAAGTTTGACTTTGGGTTTCACGAGAACAAAGCGCGGGGTGACACCGAAACAATGGTGACATTGAACGCTTGGCGCGGCTGGCGACGCGACATTATTGGCTACTGGCTCGACGAAGAAGACCTGCGAATGCTGTTCGGCGTGATCTCGAAGTATGTCGAGCTGTTGGACCAAGAGATTGCTTTAGAAGAGCACTTCGAAGAAGAGTACGGCGAGTAGACTGCTGCCGTAGCTTTTTGAAGGTTCTTGTTGGAATACCGGGGTGGCTGAGGACGAATCCTTTCCCGGAATTCGGTGGAGAACCTTTTTGCAACGCTGAGCAACGCCACGCCCGCCTTCCGGCTGTTCTTGCCGAAGCGCCTCAAGATTGGCAAGCCCCAATGCTCTCGCCGAGTTTAACGGTTGTTCCGGTTATCGCGCTGAGAGGGCTGCTTTCTAGCTCAAAATCCGCAGAGGCGTCAAAAAGCGGACTATCCGACCGTCGATAGAGTAGTGTGACATCCACCTTACGGATTGTACGGATATTTCCATCAACACGTACCACATCGGCATTCATTTCGAGTAGCGAAACTCGCCACGAGTTTTGGCTTCATGGATTCTGAAAGTCTTGGCGACTTTCGCTACGAAGGCAGGTGAAGTGCGATAGGCGGCTGGCAAGTTCGGCCGCAAGATTTCATTCAAGGCGATTGGTCTTCGAATTGTTGCATCGGTGGCGATGACTCGAAGGCAGACCCGTAAAACCGAGGAGAATTAGGGAGATGAACACGAGATTAAGCTTCTCGAAACGTGCTTGGTTGCTTTCGGCGGCAACAGCTCTTCTCCTAAGTCCAACGATGGACACAATGGCTCAAGAGGCCAGCAAGAAGAGTTCCAAGAACCCGACGCTTAAGAGCGCGGTACAACGCGAGTTAGAAGCGATCTACGCTCGCAATGGCTTGGAGGCTCCGAAGCTGACCACAAAAGACGCCGTCAAACGCCTTGAAAGCGTTAACGGAAAGTCTGACGTCAAGCTGGTCAAGAAGCCCGAAGCGGAATCCGCAAAGAAGTCGACTAAGGCGGCTGCCAAGAAGCCCTCGACATTCTGGAGCCGCCTGACGCTGAAGTCAGACAGCTCGAAGAAGAGTGCGGATTTGAGGAGCACGGACTCAAAGAAGACCGACGCGAAGAAGTCCACGTCCAGCAGCAAGCGAGTCGCGACAATTCGTGGTGGCCGCTCTGCACGACGAACAACGTCTTCGAAATCAACAGCTTCCAAATCGACTGCAACAAAGTCGGTCGCGAAGAAGTCCATTCTGCCGACCTTCATTCGTCCAGCCAGCAAGACCGAAGTGGTTGAGCCGAAAGCAGCGAAGAAGGAAAAGAACCCGAACGCTCGTAACCCGAAGAACTTCTTCACGCGAATCTTTCCTTGGAGCAAGAAGTTGGACACGAAAACAGCCTCGAAGAAGCCCGCGGCAACGACTCCCTTGAAGAGTTTGAAGCCGAAGATTCTTCCGGATCGTCTGAAGTCACAAGCGACGAAATCAGCGAAGCCGATCGTTGAGGTCGCCGAGCCTAAGACGGAAACGAAGCAAGTCGCTGACGCCAAAACAATCTGGTTGCCGGTTCCCGAGCCTCTTGCCGAAACCGAATCGAAACCGATTTCCAAGGCCGAGGTCACGGTCGTCGAAAATGTTAACGATCCGTTCACTGACGTGACCGAATCGGAAGCTGACGGAACAAGCGGCACGACTGACGTGGTCTTGACCGAAGACGAACTCGGCGCGAAGAAGCCGGAAGTTGCTGTCAAGGAAGAGCCGGCACTGGAAGAGATTCCTTTCGCGGCGACCGAGACAAAAGAAGCGACAAAATCGGAAGAAGAGAATCCCTTCTCTGGCAAGAAGCTTGACGAAGACGCCTTCCTGCCGCCTCAGAAGACCGAACCGAAAGTCGCTGAAACGAAGCCGGAACCCAAAGCCGAGCCCAAGAAGGAAGCCTCCAACCCATTCGCGGCTATCGAAAAGGAAGCCAAGAAAAACGCTGAGGCTGCCAAGCCAGCTGCAAAGGTTGAAGAAAAGAAAGCCGTCGTCGAAAGCAAGCCGATCATCAAGCCCAAAGCTGCTCCCGAATTCAAGGAGCCTGCTGCTGAGCAAAAATCGGAACTGCCGAAGATCACTGCTAAGAAAGCCGAACCGAAGAAAACCGTCGCCAAGAAACCTGCTGGCAAGCATCAAGAGAAGATGGCCCGGATCGCTCAGCGAGCCGACCAAGTTGGCTTGAAAGGTTTCTGCCCTGTGACGCTTCGCGATGGCCGCGATCTGAAAGATGGCGATCCCAAGTTCAAGTCGAATTACGAATCGCGAGTCTACACGTTTGCTTCGGCTGACGCGAAGGCTACCTTCGACAAGAACCCGGCCATTTACGCTCCAGTTCTGGGGGGCATCGACGTCACCGTGCTGACGCAAAAAGGCCAACGGATCGACGGTTCCTTGGACCACGCCGTGTGGTACAAAGATCGCCTTTACCTGTTCTCCAGCCGACGCACGATGGAAGATTTCGTGCTCGCACCGGCGGACTTGGCCAAGAAATAATGATGTAAATTTCTTCTCGATAAAGCCTTGGGTAGCAGATTTGCTGCTCAAGGCTTTTTTCATTTCGCTTGCTTGTCGCGATGTTTCCTGGAGTTATCCTGTTGCGTTCAATAATTCGAAGCATTTTGGCGTTAGGCTCGCTCAGCTTTTGCTGAGAAAACTGGACTCGACAGATTGAAATTTGTTAGTCTGACGGTGGACGAACACTGCGGGCCGCAGTTTTCCTCAGGAGCAGAAACGTGAACAATAAGCGAGTAAGACGTAGAGGCTTTACCCTGGTGGAGTTGTTGGTGGTGATCGCGATCATCGCCACCTTGATGGCACTCATCTTGCCAGCCGTGCAAAAGGCAAGAGATGCCGCCCGATTGACTCAATGCCGAAATCACATGAAGCAATGGGGCCTTGCTATGCACAATTATCATGAGGCTCACGGCTCACTGCCCTTCGGCGGCACCAGCATTCCTCGACACACGTTCATTCCGTCGATGTGGCCGTTTATTGACCAGGGGCCTTTATACAATACGTACAACTTTGATCTGCCCTCGTCTGACCCGGTGAATTCGCTGCCATGTCGAGCGATCTTGCAAATGTACTTGTGTCCTAGTGATGTTGGTGCAAAACTCTGGACTGCGGATTCTTTCACTTGAGCTCGCGGCAATTACGTTTTGAATTGGGGACCGAACGCAATTCCGCTGGCCGGCGGCAGCGCAAGTAGCAATGGTGATGCGCCGTTTGGCTATCAAGATCCGGCGGGAGTTGATCGCGCGCAACCTCGTGCCAGCAAATTCCGCGACTTCTTGGACGGTCAATCGTCGACGATTTTAATGTCCGAAACGATCCGAGCACGCAAAGCATTCCACCTGGACAACCGCGGTGACATTCTCAACGACGACGATGGAGCCTACCAATTTAGCACCGTTCTTCATCCCAACTCGGCAATTCCCGATCAAATGGTCTGTGTCAACGTGAGCGATCCAGCGATGCCTTGCACGAATTCAGTAACCAACATTCTTGCAGCGGCTAGAAGTCGTCATATCGGGGGCGGCGTTGTCGTCGGGATGGGCGATGGAGCCGTTCGATTTATCAGCGAAAACATCGACTTGGATACTTGGCGGGCCATCAGCACAATGGATGGTCGAGAAGATCCGGGCCAGTATTAGGGACCAATCGACGCGCGAAGTCAGTCATGGATCAATCTGAGAGACGCCCGGCTTTTTTGCGAAGCCGGGCTTCTAATTCAGAATACGCATTGAGCATGCCATTGCCGGGCGGACGGTGGTGATAGATGTCAGAACGAACTATAGGCGACTCATCGGCAAGCTTGCTTAAGCAGCATGCTGACTCGAACTGGTTCGTGCGCGCATTCGGCCAAGAATTGGGCCCAATGCCACTTGGCGATCTTCGTCTGATGGCGGAATCGGGCGAGTTGGCTGCTTCTGATGAAATCCGCCCGGCTGATCTAACGACGTGGGCCAGCGCCACTGTGCTGTTGGATGCCACCGAGGATGTTGACCCCGAAGAAGATCACTCGCAGGAAGAGTTACTCGAAGAACCCGTCGATGACAACGAGTTCGCCGAGCCAGACGATACTCCTGATGCTGAGCCTTTCGAATCGCAGGAAACTGAAGAACCGTCGCTCGACGAGTCGTCGCTGCCTGACTTACAGGACATGGATTCGGGCGAGATTCTGCTGGACCCACATGAAGTTCCTGCCGCCACTGCCGAAGCAGACTCAGGCGTGCCGCCAAAGCCTTCGTTTGTGAAGTCGAAGACAGATCGGTTCAGCGAGCTGGATGACGACGCCGGATACGACTTTGATCCTGACACCTACAAATTGCAATTGCCGAAGCCCGGAGAACGACGAAGTAACGAAAAGACGCCACCACCTCAGCCCTCGAAACTAACTGACACGGTGGCCGAAACTTCGCTGGAATCGGCAGCGATTGAGGCGAAAGTTTTCGACGATGTGATCTCGATGGCGGACGATGCTGATGCTAAGGAGACAATTCAGCCCGATGTCGTCGACGATCAAGTTACCGCTGAGGATGACGTTACCGCACCCTCAGATCACTTCGACGCTGGGGAAGAAGAAGCGATTCACCCTGCTTATGAAGAACCGAAAGAGGTCGTCGATCAGCCGGATGCAAAAATCAGCAGAGCTCGCGACGACAATTACTTCTGCTGGCGCGATTCCCGCGAAGATGGTCCGATGGATTACGATCGGCTGCAACGCCGAGTGACTCGGAATCGGCTGCGGCAC
>PBMZ01000044.1 GCA_002722955.1 Planctomycetaceae bacterium
CATACTCTTTTTATTTGTTTTTATATCAAGGTTATAGCATCAATTTGATTAAACTTTATTTTAAAGCAACAACTTATTAAATATTTAGAGAACCTGTATTGATCAATACGTGTTTTCGATCAAATTTTTTTATAACCCAACAGATGCACAATTGTGAATTAATGACGCTTCCTTGCTCCTATGTGCATGCACAGGATGAAATTGTGCATGCACAAGGTGATATTAGTGACGTTTCCTTGCTCCTATGTGCACAGAAATACATCTACTGACGTTTGCTTGCTCCTATGTGCACAAATGTGAACTACTGACGTTTCCTTGCTCCTATCTATACTCATTAGATGAAAAATCTTGATTTACCAACCTTTTATGGACTTATTTTTTGTGCACAATCAGACTCTAAAACGTCGTTATTATGAACAAGAGTTAAATATATATCATTAAAGTGATATCAAACTGTCTTTATTCACCTGCACAATTGTGAATTAGTGACGTCTCCTTGCACATAAATTCTACTAATAAAATTAATATATATGACGTTAACATGCACAATTTATAGTCTCAAATTCTCTAAAACCCTTGATATATCAACGATATCTCAGTTATTTCTGTGCACATACTGATGAAGCTATGACGTTAACATGCTCGAATGTGCACGAATTAATGACGTTTGAGTGAACATAAATTTTTTCGACTTTTTTTTCAAACCCTTGTTACGTATAGTTTCAAGGGTTGTGCATCTTTGTGCACAAGTCCTTAATTAAAAAGGGATTTTTGTGCACAACCGATTTGCTATAATACTGCATATTAGTAAATATTTCTACAAATGGTTACTAAATTCTAAAAACAGACTAATTTAATTAGCCGATAGAATTTATATGATAGACATTTACTATAAGAAAAAATTTAAACAGCTCTATCATCAAGTCACTACATAAAGGAGGTATGAACATGTCTATGGGAAAGATAAAAATTGATGGATTTAGAATGCACCAACATATTCTAGATGAATTCAGATATATTAAAGATCAATCCTTTGATAAACCTACTGCCTCTGCATATGTAGTCTATTTAACTATGCTAAAACAAATGCACATTGAAAACAATCCAAGAGGGATTTTGAAAGAATATAACTTATCATACTGGGCTAGAAAGTTAGACATTCCTTATACCTCATTGTATGGTGGGAAAAAGTTTCTAGAGAAGTTCCATTTTGTTAAAGAAGAGATCCAAAACGATTTACCAGTTTTGGTTCTGAAAGATGTTGAAAGATTAAATACTCCCGAAAGAGAAGGCGTAAAATTAAACTACCTTCTTGTTCCGCATGCTCTTTTTGACACAAACATTTTGGCGGAGTTTGTACGTACTTCTAATCCAGAAGGTATTGAACTGCTTTTATCTCTTTTTAACCAGTTTAGAACCAGTATGTCTAACATAGGGATGATCTCACTAGATAAATTAAAGCAATCTCGAAAAATGTCAACCTTAAAAAAGAAGCTTAATAAAAAAGCCAAAGATGTTCGAAAAGTACTTGAGATTCTTGAAGCTCTTTTTGATATTGAATTTGAAGGTCTTTCTTATCGTAAAGAGCAGGTTTGGATTAAAAAGATTAACTTCTCCTTAAAACCTGAATGTGTAATTGAAGATACTGATGAGTTTGAAGTAAATCGTTTATTAGCAAAATTTTCACAAGAACTTACATATCGTTTAGATGAACTGCAAATTAAATATAAAGCTCGTGATAAGAAAGATATAATGATCGCTTTTAAACAAGAAGTAGTGTCATTTCTTTACCATTTAATCGACGAGGATGATAATAGTTACAAATACAGAGATAAATGGTTGAGATCCTTCTTCCTAAATACGCTTGATAGCGTGGTTGAACATATACAACGGGAAAAAGAGCGATTAGGTCACTTTAAGATATATACAATTGGTGGTTTCTTTAGGAAAGTGTTTAGAAAGCAGTTCAAAAATGCTATTAAAGATATTCCATACGAATATATCCATGATGCCAAAATACGCGAATTCCAACTAACTGGAAGTAAACCGCTGCTTTCTACTATAATTTAAAATAGCCAGCCTAGTGATATGAAAAAAATCCAATTTCTACTAGGCTATTTGACGTTACCTAAAAAACTATTACTTATAAAAATAATCATGGTTCAGGATAAATCTATCAACTATATCAAATTTTTTATCCTTTTTTTATGGAAATCATTTACGAATGTTTACTTGTTAATATGTTAATATCGAATATTAACTTGTGTAATTGTTGATATAATGTAAATTTCCCTCTTGATATGTAGGCAATTCAAATGTAAGTATGTTAACATGTGTTTTTAACGAGATTAATCTAGTTAATATGTTATAAATACGATATATAACTTCTAGCTAACCCTCGAAAACTCTTTAATTACAAGGTTTTTCTCTACCTTTTTTATATTTGCTTATTATTATTTGTATTTTTTATTATTACTGTTCTTTTTTATTAATATATGTTTCTTTTACTTTTATATGATATTTAACAATGGAAATAGTAATAAAGTAAGTAATAGTATCTAAATTGATTTAAAAATATATCTTTGATAGACTGTATATGTAAAGTTTCCAAGATGCTCAAAAGAGCCTTAAATAGAAGATATAAGCCCTATGGGTGGTATAGACAAATACAGTCTGCCCCATAGGGCTTTTTTGTGTTTTGGAAGCTCTATTTATACACATTTTAGGAGGAATCAAGTTGAAAATTCAGAAACTATTAAAATTGAAGATCGGAAACGATAACTATCAACGCTATCTAGTGGAATTTGATATTACATTACAGCAGGGAGGAATCATGCTAATTTGATTACAGGTATTAAATTAGATTAGAAAGTATTTTTATAAAATATATAGGTGGGGAGTTTGAAGGAACTACGATGGACAGTCTTGGCTAGTTAAAGTAAATGATAGAAAACAAAAACTATTGTTATCAGAGGAGAAAATTGAAGGGAAGATCGAGTATATCAGGTCAAAGAAGACTGATTTAAATCTATTTGATTTTCATTATGATCATTCTAATTTAGAAACTCTATTAGCGATAAAACCTTTATTTACGTAAGTGTAAATATAAAAAAACAGTTGTATTGTAGTATATAAAATAATTTGATAGACTAATTATATAAAGTTTTCTTTTTGCTCTATAATGAGCCTTGTATTGAAGTGTTAAGCCCTATGGGTGGTATTTTCTCTAAGAGGAAGTATGCCTATAGGGCTTTTTTGCATTTCTAGAAAGCTTTATTACACATTTTAGGAGAATGAAAGAATGGAAACACTTGATGTAAAGAAGGTTGGAAAAGAGTTAGCTGCACCTTTTGCTCCAGATGAAATTGAATGGAGAGTATCGCGAGTTAGTGTTAACAGTCGAGGGCCGCAAGCTATAGTTGTACCTTATGTTTCTTCGAGAGCTATCCAAAATAGGTTTGACAATGTAGTTGGATGGGATCGATGGGAAAATAAAATTCAACAATTACCGAATGGTGCGTTTATTCAATCAATTAGTATTAGGATAGGTGAGAATCAAACAATCACAAAGTGTGATGGAGCTGATCCTACAAATTTTGAGGAAACCAAAGGAGGAATTTCTTCGGCACTAAAGCGTACCGCTGTGCTTTTTGGAGTGGGGAGGTACTTATATAACCTTAATGAAGTTTGGGTTGAAGTACACGAGAAAAGAAAAACCGATAGAGATATCTATACTTACCACAAGGATAAGAAGGATCAATCTAAAGATGTTAGAGGTTACTTTACTCCTCCCACATTACCAAATTGGGCATTACCAGAGGGCTTTGGACATGAGCAGTCCCCGTCTAGAAATGACTTGTCATCTCAAAAACACCACAATCAGCAATCTAATACAGTACCAGCTGGCATGGTTGAATGTATTTTCAAAGATATGGTGGAGAAACAATATGACGACGGAGTAGTTTATGAGATTTGCTTTGAACAAGGTGGTCAAATTTGCGTGATCTATGCGATAGGCAAAATGGCTGAGGAAATCAAAAAATTACAATTGAAACCAGAGGATAGAGTTGCTATATCTTCTGAAGAACATCGAGGGCAATGGGTACTTAATAACGTTGTAAAAGTAGGTTAATAAATTACTAAACTTGGAGGAATCATATATGTGGAATACATTTGAACTAATCGGGAATTTAACAAAAAAACCAGTGCTTCGAAAAACGAACTCAGGAATTCCTGTGACAAATTTAGATATTGCTCATAATTACTGGGTAGGAGAAGAGAAAAGAACTGATTATCTGCAGGTAACTTTATGGAAAGACAATGCTGTTAATGCATGTAAGTATCTTGATACAGGTAGGCAAGTTTTCGTTAACGGAACAATTAAACCTGTAAAACAAGAGATCAGTAATAAAAAGTATACGTTTAATGAACTTCATGCAGAATCTGTAAAGTACTTAGGCAGCAATAATCAAGGTAACAGTAATCATCAAAATAATTCTTCTGACCAACAAGGTCAACTAAACAGTTACCAGGAAGATAATTATACACAAGTAGGTAATAATCCATTTCAAAGAGGTAATGAGAACCAGAATTATGGTTCTAACCCTTTTGAGCAAAGAAATACAAACCCGTTTGGAAGATGATTTTAATAACGAGAAAGGAGTAGCTTTTTAGCTGCTTCTTTTTATATTTTTTATAGGAGGAAGGATTTATGTCTAAAAATGAAGAATTTCAATTAATAGGTGCTGCTAAACTAATGGAAGATTTATTCTTAAATGGTATCTATCAAAGAAGGAAAAGTTCTAAAGAGTTCCTTGACCAACTAAAGCATACTATGAGAAAAACATTCTCTAATTATGAAACAAGAAGAAGTGAATTTCATGGTATTGTGGCCAAGTTTGTTAGAGATCCCATTTATAAAACTGATACTATATCATTTAAAGGGCTTTTAAATGATATAGGAATACTACATAAAGTAGTTAAACTGAATTATTCGTTTATAAAAGATGATGAGGATCTAGTTGATTTACTTGCAGATTATTCCTATCCAAAAGAATTTTTTGCTCAAATTTATTTGAATAAAAAAGGCAAAAATGAAGTGGATAAAAGAGAATTCCTATTCGATACATCATTAGAAGGTATAGCAGAATTATTCAAATCTGAAAAAAGGAATATTGATAGGTTGGAAGAAAAATATCGTAATACTTTACTAGATATAGAAAAATGTCCTATGCTTAAACAAGCTGGAACTCTAAAATGTAATTATGGAACAATTAAACTTAGGGAGAAAGATGTTGTTTATGATGTAGAATCTATCTTTAAAGAATTTGGTTCACATTTTTTATTGGAGTATGGACAAATATCTATGGAGAAAGTAGAAGAATATATTATCAAGGGTTTCTTATCATACAAAGAAATAGAGAAGTATAGGAAGTTAGTAGATATTCCTTTGAAGTTCTTTGTAATGGATATTGAAACAGAACGAAAGAGTATGGAAACCTACCAGTACATTTCAATGCAAAAAGCACAAGCTAAACGCTATGCTTAGTATCTTTGTGAGGAATGTAGAAGGATAAGTTAGTAAGGGGGATGACATGCCGACTGAAATTACTAAAAAGGCAGATTTCTTTTATATTCTCGTAGATTATGGTGACAAGGGACCTTATCTTATGATGAAAGTAGATAAGAACAGTCATTATTTTAAGACAGTTGGGGAGTATAAAGATTTAAGTGAGTTTGATCCTATACAGGCTAAAACTATGCTAGATGAAGGTATTAAATTCTTTAAAGAGGCTCGTAATGCTGTAGACTATTACTTTAAACAGCTAGGTATCGGGGAAGAAAACAAATAAATATTACACTTTAGGAAGACTTTTTTTATGCTGCGGCATATGAAAGGTCTTTTTTTATTGCACATTTTTTTAGGAGGAAATATAATGAAAAATACAAAAACGAAGGTTAATCGTCAAGAAAAAGTGAAAGAAGCTTTTGAATTAGTGAAAAAGGGTGCTGTAGATATTGCTAAAAGTTCTAACTTTCAACGTTTTTTAAAATTTTCCGCATCATTCCACAATTACTCTTTCAGAAATCAACTATTGATCTGGATTCAAAAACCAAGTGCTACATTTGTTGCTGGATTTGAAACATGGAAACAAAGAGGAAGGTATGTGAAAAAGGGAGAGAAAGGGATTATGATTTTAGCTCCTATGAAAATCACCAGAAAAAACGATGAACATGAGGAAGATGAAGAATTTATGTTATTTCGTCCAATATATGTTTTCGATATATCTCAAACAGAAGGTGAACCTATCCCTTCAATTGGTGAATATGTCAAGACTTTAAATGGAGAGACGGATCTTTATGAAAAAATCAAAGCTATAAGCCCATTTCCTGTAACAGAAACTACAGATTGTAAGGGTGCTGATGGTTATTACCGCATTAAGGAAAAAGATATTTTCATTGATTCTAAAAATTCTACGTCTCATAAGTTGTTAACTCTAATTCATGAAATGGGTCATGGGTTATTACATGCAGATAGAAATAACATTCCGAGTAAAGCAGTGAGAGAAATTGAAGCTGAATGTGTTGGATTTGTGACCTGTCATGCTTTAGGTATAGACACTTCTGAAAATTCTTTTGGGTATATTGCTTCCTATGGAAGAAGTAGGTCAGATGAATTAATTGATAAAAGTAGAGAAAGAATTAATAGGGCTGTACATCGAATCTTAGGAGACTTCGAGGATACTTACGTTGCAATAGAAGATAAAGAGCTTGTATAAAATAGGAAAAAACCAGATTTCTTGAGTAGAAGTCTGGTTTTTTAGTTTATTAAAGCTGGGTGAAAATGTAGAAATTCATCGTGATAGCCTATATAGGTATAGTCAGTATTGAATTTTTCTTGAGATATTACTAGCTCAGGCTGCGTTTCGTCGTTTAAACAAACAAGTATATAATCTCTCCCTAGGAGATCATTAGAAAAACAATAATAAAGCCTTTCTCCGCTTAGCTCTCTATATATATCCCATTTCTTTAGTACACTCTTGCTGAAAACAAATTCCATTTCCATGTATGTCCTCTTCTCTAAATGGGTTTACTTGACGTGTGATAGTAAATTATATTCTGACATTTCAGGTAAACCATAATATTCTTTTGCGTCTAGGTATAATTTTTGGCGCTCTTCTTTTGTTGTAGAACTATACATATCTTCAAACGACATATTGCCCTTTTCTGAGAGGTAATACATTGTAATCATCTTTGGATAATTAGATACATCAAGGTAAAATCCGTTTATAAGTTTTTTTGAAAGATATCCAAAGTAAGGCAAATCTGTTCCAAATTCTTTAATAGCTCTCTTTTTAGCTTTTTTGATTTTATGATGTAAAGAAAAATCAAAGTATCCACCAGATAAGACAACAATAAAATAACCCAAACTTATAATGATCCAAAGCATTACCCATAAAACAAATAGGCCTTTTATTTGAAACCAAAATGAATCTCGAAATCTAGGCTCATTAGGTACAACACCAATATCTATCATAAAGTTCATGAATTCTGGAATCAAAGAAAATAAAAATAAACTTCCAGAAAATATTCCTAAACCTAATAATATTCTCATAGTATCACCTCATAGGTTCATTTTAATTATACGTATAAATGTATAATGTAGCAATTAAACTAATTATACAGTATCATTTTACCTCATACAACAAATTCTGTAATAAAAGTATTGTCATATATGACCTTTTTTTGTAGAATGAAGACAACTTAATATTTTCGCATTCATGCGATTATTTAGGCGGAAGACGCAAAATAATCCTTTTTAAAAAGGGTTGTTTTGCGTCTTTTTTTTTCAAATATTATATGGAGGTAAGTTTATGAAAGGAATTAGTATTGAAAAATTCGTTAAAGAGGTTATTCCCTACGCCTTTGTATTCGCATTTATGAGTACACTTATTTTCTTTACTGGTGTAGAGAGTGCTTCAGCGACTGTTCCGACGATTCCTGGTGGGTCTGGAGGTAGTGATGTGACTACTATCAATACTATCTTAACAGGATGGATTACTAATATTCGTATAATTGGAGCAGTAGTAATAGTTATTGCGATTGTTCTTGCTGCGATTATGATTGGTATTTCAATGGGGAATTCAGCTAAAAGAGCACTGGGTATTTCTGCTTTAGTTAGTGCAATAGTAGGAATTATTCTTGTTTTAAAAGCGCCTGACCTAGCAAACTATGTTATTACTCAATCTGGTAGTGGGAGCTAAACAATAATAGTATGACCTTACACTTCACTTGTAAGGTCTTTTTTTAAAGAGTAGGAGGAATTTATATGCGTACTAGAATGCCGTTTAATACTGAAGCGGAACGGAAAAGCATTAGAGGGGTTTCGTGGAGACAAGCAACTTACATTTTATTTGCTGCATTAGTTTACCTATCAATAGCTTCAGAGATTTTATTTTCAGGAAGATTCACATTTATTGTTGGATTTGTTCTTTGTGCATTGACTTTGCCAATAACAGCACCTTTTCTGATTTTGGCATTTTTAAAGAATGGGAAATCAGGATACTACTACGATCAACATCTTATATTTCTTTCGAAGTTTAAGAAATCTCAAACAGGTATCTGGAGGCAATAACATATGTTAACTAATTTAATAATGATTGTACTAATTGGTCTCGTAGTATATTTCTTTGGTTACCAAATCATGGGAAAACCATATCCATTTAACCCTTTTAAAAAACGAGGGAAATCTAAAAAGAATAATTTAGGAACAAAACGAGGAAGTGAAGACACACAAGAACTTAAAGTGAACTTCCAAGAATTGATCGGGGTTAAAGGGATTCATGGTGAAGTAGTAGAGCTGAATGAAGCTGGTGAGAGCCGTCACTTTATAGGATTAATTAAAACTGAATCAATTAACTATTTACTAAGAAGTATGAATGAACAACAAACGACTGATTTATCATATGAGCAATTATTAGCGCAGCTTAACTTAGGGCCAGGTCGTGAAGTTAACGTAGGGATTCATATTCAATCGAGACCAATTGACTTGTCTGAACAATTAAAACCATACCAAGAGTCATTTGAACAATTAAATCCGATTGCACAGAGATATGGAGAAACGATGTTCTTCCCGTACATGGAATATTGGCAACAAACAGTAGATGAGTTTGATTACCATAGTTATTTTACTGTTGACCTTTATTACGACCAAAAGCTCTTAGAAGATCTAGATGAAGATTCAATTATTTTAAAGGTAAGAAATGAATTCAATCGAGTTGCTCAAATTATTGTACGTAACTATGCCAATATGGGCGGAAGAAGTAATATCTGTTCTGAAAGACAGCTTTATGAGGCATTATATTTTTCAGTAAATAAACAAACAGGGAGCATTGAACATTTCAACCGTTTTATTGAGAAAGATGGTATTTTATCACCATTTGTTACGGGGAAAGAATCAAAACCTAAAGTTAGATTTGAAGAATATGGAGAGGAGACAACAGAGTATGGGGCTATTTAAAAAGAAGAAGGCTGCATCGCCTGAATTAACAGAAGAACAAGATATAGAACAAGAAGAGAGTAGAGCAAGTAAAAAAGGAAAAAAAGCTAAAGAGGATTTACACGCTGTAGCAAGACAAAGTTATTTCGATAAAATTGGTTCAGCAGGTGTGCATTTTCCTGAACATGTTAAAGATCGTGCATACCAATGTGACCAAAGAGCAGGTGCAGAATATTCTTCTAGGTCCTACATTTTAGATTTTGGTAATACCTCTATATCTACAGGAGAATTAGAGACATTGTATCGTGCAGGAGCTAGTAATATAACGTTTCACCTTACTAAACTCACTAAAAACCAAGCGACTCGTAAATATAAGAATGCAGTTACAGACGAAGGTTCTCGTGTTATTCAAGCGAGAAAGTCAGGAAACGATATTGAGGAAAACGAAGCTCTAAAAGCAAGATCAAACGCAGAACGCCTGCTGGATGAGATTAGTGATGGTTACAATGATGGTTTCTTAGGTACAATGGTTGTTACGTTATTTGCAAAGGACGACAAGACCCTTGATAACATAGGAATGTTAATCCAAGATACCTTAGAACATAACGAACATAATCTGAGACCGTTGTACGCTCGCCAAAAGGATGGATGGTTATCAGCTCTACCATTCTCGGGTAATCGACTTACCGCAACAGTTGATAGAAGATTCTTTGATAGGACTTCAATTGTTGCTGCTTCTCCATTCTATTCTTCTAAAATTCCATTCAGCGGTGGTGTACCTGTTGGTACGAATTTACACAATCAAAATATGGAATTTTTAAATGTATTTGCCCCTTACTTAGATAACTATTCTTCTCTTATAGTTGGTGCCTCTGGTTCTGGTAAATCATTCAGTAACAAGTATATTTCCAGTTCACAAGTATTACTAGGATATCGGATCTTTAGTATTGATCCTGATGGGGAGAATGGACCTATATGTGTACTTATGGGCGGAAAAGAGGTTGAGATACGTGAAGGTGGATCTTGTACAATTAATATTTGTGCTTTGACCGAAGAAGAAATTGAACAGACTTTACCAAATGGAAGAAGAGTTTCAAAAGTTATCGTACCAATAGGTTCAAAAGTTGGTAGATTAATAACGTTCTACAATAAGTTGTTAGATGGAATCTCTTCACTTGAAAAGGAATTATTAAAAAAAGCAATTATGGATGTAATTGAAGAATGGGGTATTACAGAGAATCCAGAATCACTGTATGAAAATGAAAAAACTCCAGTTAGATTATCAAATGGAGATATTACGTATAAAAAACAACGTAAACCTGAATTTACCCTATCTGATATCTACAAACAAATATTAAAGAATACAACCTTAGGATATAATCTGCATGATTTTTCATATCAAGAAATTATTGATCCTGATGCGAGAAGATTAATTAAGGTATTAAGAGGATACCTAAGAGATCGACCAGATGGAAAAATTCTCGATGGTGAAACCCAGTTTAATGGGGAGAAAATCGATAACCTACTTGATGATATATGTTGGGTAAACTTTAACATGAAAGCTGTTGAAGGATCTGATATATACGACATTATCATGCATGTCCTTACCCTATTAGGATGGGAATACTTCGTTAAGAGGCCTTCTTTACGTAGATTTAAAAAACGCTTGAAGATCGAGGAAGCATGGAGAATGAAAAGAATTGATGGTGCTATGCAATTCGTTGAGGAATTAGCACGCCGTAGTCGTAAGTATCAGGCGGGTGTAGATATTATTACACAGGATTTAAATCCGTTCTTAGAAGATTCAGATGGACAAGCAGTTGTAAAGCAAGCAACAAGTGCATTGTTCCTTCGATTAGGTTCAGTTGATGATGAGGAAAAACGAAAATTGCAGTCAATTTTTAACTTGTCTGAGGGTGAACTACAAATCATTTGTCGTAAGCCTGCTGAATCAGAGGATTCCCAAACTAAAGGGGAAGGAATACTTCGTGTTGGTGGATCTTCTGCATATGTAAAAGTACAAGTTAGTGATGAAATGCGTGGGTTTATTGATACTGATACGGACTATCTAATCAATAATGGTCTTCTACCAGGCTTAGAAGAGTATGACAAGCAGGAAGAAGAAGAAGTTAGAGAGGCGTCATTAGTATGACGCTAAATACACTTGAACAACAGTTAAAATCAGATAAGAAAAGAAGAATTGCGTTTATTTTGATCCTATTGTTGATGTTCTTCCCTGGTTCAGCTGCACACGCTGCTGAAAGTAAGTGGTACGAAAAGCCGTTTGCTTTCATGTTTTCAAAACTATTTGAATGGATATTAGAGCCATTCATAGGACTACATGAACCCGCTTATTATATTTTCTATCAAGGAGCAGGGAAGATATGGGGATTGTATACACAGGAGCAATATAACAGTGCTATATATAATGGATTTAACATGATGCTGTTTGTTGTTGGTTTTTTACTCTGTGGTGCTATTGTCATGATGGGGATTCAACATGGATATGCAAAATTTTCCTCAAGTATGAAATCTGACATAACAGATAATTTTTTGAAGGTTATCTTGGGGATTGTTTTACTTTTTCAGTTCTTCCCGCTTGTTAATTCATTTTTTACTTTAAATCACTATTTTGTACAAATGTTTGAAACCGGTATTACTGATCCAGTTAGTCTAAGAGATTTAGGAGCTACTGTTTTGACTAGTCAAGACGGGAAAACAGCTGGTGAAAAGATTGAGTTTACTGATTTATCTTCTGGAGAAGGTGACAACTGGATAAAGGATGCTATCGTTTCCTTTTTCTCTCTAGGAGTTTCAATTTGGTTTAAAGCTTATTATACTCAACGCTTAATTATGATTAGCGGTTTAATACTTCTAGCACCTGTATGGATATCAACTATTTTTTTTCCTAAGCTACAAGGTATTACAAGCTATGCTATGAAGGAGTTATGGGCACAAACAATTGCTCAAACTATTCATGCAGCAATATTTTGGTTGTATTTCTGGTTGTTTGATAGCAACACAGATTGGTTGACATATATTATTGCTTTATCTATCTTTATCCCAGTTTCAGAGTCGCTTCGTTTTGCAATGGGGGCTACTTCTGAGAGTGGTGGAAAGTTAGCCATGATTGGTACTGCTGCTGGCTTTGGTTCTCTTATGCATGGAGCTAAAGCGGTAGGTGATATAAAGAATGGAGTTAAAAATGGTTATGCAGAGAGTAAAGGGTTATTTGATGGATCTTCAGGGAAAGGTGGACAAAGTAGTAAAGGAAACACTGGAATGTCAATGATGGCCATGAATAATGGGAAATCTGGCGGTGCAATGAATTCCTTAAACCCTATGATGGGAATGAATGAGGAGCGTCAATATGGAGGTGCTGTTCAAAACGTTAGTTCAAATCCTAGTAAATTCACTCAACGTATGAGAACGGTTGGGCATGTTGCAGGTGGAGTTGGATCAGCTATTGGGCGAATGGGAGGAAATGCAACTGGTTTAGGTGTAAGTCCCTTTGGTCAACACATTATGGCTGAAGCGGGGGCCAATATGGGACAAAGTGCTGGATACGGTTCTGGAGTCGTTGGTTTTGGTGTCGGTAAAGGAATGACTGACAAAGCAAAGAACTTCGGTCAATCAATAAAAGGTAATTTTGAGGAAAATCCATTAATGACTCGTGAGCAATCTCGTGAGCAAAATATGAACCCATTTCAACAAGCTGGTCGTAATCTTGGAACTGTTGCAAGTAACCTCGGAAGAGCAACAGGTGATGCGATGGTTTCTCCCCAATTTAGAAACAGTCCACAGGCTCGTAGAGAAACTTTACAGCGTGCAGGTGGTGTCATGGGTGAAGCCCTTTATGGTAGAGGTATTGGATATCAAATGGGGGCAGATGCTGCCACAAGTGTAATGGGTAAAGGTGTAGAAAATCCGCAACTTGGTAGACTTGATCAAGGGGCAGACTATTCAGTTGTTACAGAAAGGGACAGAAGTTATTTAGCTGAAAAAGGTCCAAATAATACTCTTACACCTATATCTAATTATGGTCCGGGTGATCCAAGTCTACCTAAAAATGCTAAGGTTATGCAGGATCATAAGATTACAACTAGTGATACGGGTGTTATAAGTATGAATCCTACTTCTGAAAAGTATGCTACACAACAAGTGCAAAGTCCTAATAATGGAAAAATGGACGTTCAAACATTTAAGGTTGATAATTCAGTGAAAACTCCACATGTTAGCACGTTTATCGACAGTAATACGTCAGAGGTAAATTCAAATGAACCACCAATTAGAACTAATTTGGTTCCTAAAATAGATGAGCAACCTTTGCCTAATATGAATCAACAGGGTTCAATGCCAAATAAGAGTGAAAAAGTACCACCAACTCAACCGATAGTACCTAACAATAACCAAATTAATAAAGGGGATAACTCAACATTAATTCCTAACAAACCAATAGTTCCACCTACAAATAACAATAATTTCCCTCCTAAGAAAGATTGAGGTTATATAGATGGGGAATGCTTTGGAAAAAACGAAAGAAAATGCTAAGCAGTATGCCAAACTATACGCTAAACGAAAAGTTAAACAGTTAGTAAAGAAAGTAATTAGGAAAGTACTTTTAAAAGTTTTAAAGAAATTAGCTCTATATATAGGTAAACTTTTATTAAAGGCATTCCTTAGTCTTGTAGCACTAATAGGAATACCAGGTACTATAGTATTTTTAGTTATAACTATTATCGGTGGTGCAATTTTAATAGTTGCTCCTAGTCTTGAATGGTTCGGTGATGATTCACCTATCACACCGGAAGAAGCAAAGAAACAGATTAATCAACTTATTCTAGATTCTAGTGAGTTAGAGCAATATAGACCTCCCTTTAAATTAGTTACTGCCATAGATGCAGTTAGAATATTAAAGGAAGATAAACAGCCTTGGGAAATTGATCCTGAACCAATTGTTAACGGGCTTGCACCAGATTTTGAATATGAAACCCATGAAGATACTTATGAGATAAAAAAGGTGATAGAAACTGAAGTAACCACCTACACTTATTCCAATATGGGAACCGAAGGATGTCAAACTAGGGAGGAAATTTCAAGTGCATTTTGTTCTGAACGAGAAGAACATAAACATATTGAAACCGAAACAATTATTGAAAAAGAAACTGTAAAGAGGGAATTCTTAAAATCCGCTCATGCTTGGAATACTCTTGATACTTTTTATTATAAAGAAGTTGATGTTAATGGAGAATTCGCAAAGCAAAGTGAGAACAAAGAAGGTAATACAAAAACGACTACTTACAAGCGGTTGATTAAGGAGTGGCAACTCGATACAGTCAATAATATAAAGAATTACGAGAAGTTTGACAGTACAATTACGTCATTACAATTTAAAGATGATGATATCAATTTATTGGTAGCCTCACTTATAGAAAATGGTATTCATATGGATGGATATACCGGATCTTATTTCGATGTATTTATAGAAAATGGAATGGGTATGATAGTTCCACAAGAATATATGGAAATATATATAGCTGCTAATAAAAAATATGGAGTTGACTGGAATTATCTAGCGGCACACCATTTTATTGAAACTCGATTCTCAACTATGGACCCAATGATATCATACGTGGGAGCTGAAGGCCATATGCAGGTGCGACCATAAGGTCATATAAGAAATCTCCTTTTGCATGGAGTAGGCAAGACTACAAAGCCTATCACTACCAAACTTATCCGTGAGGGAAACCAAATATCGGGGAGTGTAGCATGTTTGGAAAGCTATAAGTTATCGAATCATCACGATACGACTGAATAGCGAAGTGAAATGATGTAAACGAGGATAAAAGCTAAACTGCTTGAATGACAGTCCGAGGGGGTTATTGGCCCACCTATGACGGAAGATGATTACCTACGTTATACAACGAAACGTATTAGCTAATTGGAGACTCATTACGAAATACACACTGATTAACTGTATGTCAGATGTGAGTAGTCTATCGTTGACCAACTATAATAAGTAGTAAAGGGCGAACGTCATATCCGACATTATATCAAGCTTGTTCTTATATGTGCTAAATGGTGATTACCTACGTCAGAACGCTTTTATAAAAGCTATGATAAATTGTATCTGAATATCTGATATGGTAACGGAGTTCTCGTAGTAGTCCGAGATGGGGAAAGCCCATTACATGGCGAAGGGGAACAGCTTATCAAGTCTAACTAAAATTGGAAAGGAGCGTGAGGCTCTATGAGAAGTCCAAACACTGTGTTAGACAGTCTAGAAAAACAGTCAATACGCAAAGATTACAAATTCGAACGAATCTATCGAAATCTTTATAATGTAGAATTCTATTTAATGGCTTACGCAAGGATTAATGCGAAGGAAGGCAATATGACACAAGGTGTCGATGGACAAACCATTGATGGGATGAGTCTAGAACGTATAGAACGATTAATTGAAAGTATGAAAGATTGTAGTTATCAACCTAAACCGTCCAAAAGGGTATACATTCCAAAAAAGAAAACTGGTAAAAGACCATTAGGCATACCATCTTTCGAAGATAAACTCGTACAAGAAGTAGTAAGGTTGTTAGTCGAAGCGATGTATGAAAAAACATTTTCTCCACATTCTCATGGGTTTCGACCAGAAAAAAGCTGTCATACAGCACTCATGCAAGTAAAAGACAGATTTACCGGAGCAAAATGGTTTATCGAAGGAGATATTAAAGGTTTCTTTGATAATATTGATCATCACAAGTTAATAACACTACTTAAAAGAAGAATTGAAGATGAGAAATTCATCAATCTGATTTGGAAGTTTCTGAAGGCTGGCTATCTAGAAGACTGGCACTATCACAAAACGTACAGTGGTACTCCGCAAGGGGGTATTATCAGTCCAATCCTATCAAATATTTATTTACATGAACTTGATGAATTTATCATGTCTTACAAGGAGAACTTTGATAAAGGAAAAGGAAGAAGACGACTAAAAGAGTATCGTACACGTGAAGCCAGACTCTACCGTGCGAATGCTAGGTATAAAGAGAAATGGTCTGAAATGGATGAAATAGAAAAAGAAGAAGCACGTCAACACTTGGACGAGTTGAAAAATCACATGATGGAATTACCCTATAAAGACCCTATGGACGAAAACTACAAACGAATACAATACGTGCGATACGCCGATGATTTCATTATTGGGGTTATTGGTAGTAAAAAAGATTGTCAGCAAATAAAACATGACATCAGTAATTTTCTCAATCAAGAAATGAAAATTGAATTGTCTCAAGAAAAAACGCTCATTACTCATTCTAGTAAAAGAGCAAGATTTCTTGGATATGACATCAAAATTAGTCATGATAATAAAACGACAAAATACACGGCTAGTGGACATAAACAAAGAACAAGAACAATGAGCTGTGAACTATTACTACCTTATGAAGTTTGGCGTAATAAATTAATCGAATATAAAGCGTTAAAAATAGATAAAAAAACAAACAAATGGGAGTCTACACATCGAGCACATCTTTTACAAAATGATGACCTTGAAATATTGACCATCTATAATGCTGAAATAAGGGGTTTGTATAACTATTACAAACTAGCGAATAACGTATATAAGCTAGATGGATTCAAATTCATCATGGAATACAGCATGTACAAAACTTTCGCTAATAAATACAAATCAAGTGTAAGAAAAATTCATAGAAAATACAGTATAAACGGAGACTTTGCGGTAAGGTATGATACTGCCAACGGCAGTAAAATTGCTTACTTCTATAAAGATGGATTCAAAAAACAATTACTCCCATCTTCATACTCTGATGTTGATGTGATTTCTAAAACAAGGAACATTATTTATAACCGAACAGGTTTAATCGAAAGATTACTTGCAGGTCAATGCGAATGGTGTTACTCAAAAAATGTAGAACTAGAAATCCATCACATTAAGAAACTAAAAAACCTTGATGGCAAAAAAAGATGGGAAAAGCGTATGATTGAACGAAACCGTAAGACGATTGCGCTCTGTAAGAAGTGTCATCTCGATTTACACAACGGTAAGTTAGATTGATAGGTGGAGAGCCGTATACGCCGAGAGGTGTACGTACGGTTCGGGGAGGAGTTCTTGGAAACCTAGTATAGAAATATGCCAAGGCGCTGGGTTCTTACTCTACTTCATGCCTTGTACCTGGGTTGGTTGGCAAGATCCTACATGTAGCGGTAATGGTAAAGGTAATATATCAGAAAGTAATAAAAAGAGCATTTCATATATTAGTAGAATGGGAGGATATGGAACAGACGGGAATAATGATGGTGAGGCAGATATGTGGAACATATGGGATGCAGTTTTTTCATCCGCACACCTTTTAAAGGATAATGGTTTTTTAGAAGATAAACGTAAAGCGATTTATAGCTATAACCATTCGAATGCCTATGTTGATGAGGTTGTACACTATGCAGAATTATTTGCTTCAAATACTGGTGGTACTCCAGAAGTAACCAAAGGAAAATTTATGCGACCTTCTTTAGGGCCCATCACAAGTCCGTTTGGTCCTCGTTGGGGGAAATTACATGCTGGTATTGATATTGGTTCAAATGCTTCAACAGACCCTATTGTAGCCTCTGCGGATGGCGTTGTAGTTAGGTCCTATACATCTTCAAGTTATGGAGAATGTATTATGATAAAACATAATATCGAAGGTGAAACTTATACTACGGTTTATGCTCATATGGTTACTGGTAGTAGAAGGGTTCAGACGGGACAAACAGTTCAAAAAGGGCAAGTGATTGGAATAAAAGGAACAACAGGTAGCTCTACAGGTGTACACCTTCATTTTGAAATTCGTAAAGGGGATTGGTCAACAAATAAATCAAACGCTATTGATCCAATAGGATCAGGGCTCCTGCAATTAGATTAGTAGGTGATGAAGTATTAAGAGATTTATATTATTCTTTACTGGATATATAGTTTTAATGGTTATTGGTGCTGGAGTCTATTTATTATTTTTTAAAACTAACTCGGCTGATATTGCACAAGGGAAAGAATTAATGAATGTACTAGACGAGAGTTTAGTACATTCTTCAGATGATGAACATAATCATAGCCATGATCATAATGAGGCTGGTTATGACTATGATGTTGAAATTATAGAAGAATTTCAATCTGTTGGTAATACGATTGACTTTATGGCGGCTACATTGATAGAAGAAGAGAGGGAGTATTTTTCTTCACTTTTTTTACCTGAGAACCTTTCTAAATCAATGTTTGAGTATAGTGACGATCCTTCAAGTGAGGATGTCATTCTTCAAATGATAAGAGAAATTAATAGAGAAGGAAAATTAATTGAAGTGAATTGGGAATCTCATATGGCAGAAGGTAAATCCTTTTCAAGGGATGATCAAGATATAAATCTTCAGCTTATTTACAATGATAATAAGATATCAACTGCAAAAATAGATTTGCAATTGGTGGGAACAGAACATTTTAATAGCGAAAGAATATACTATATAAATAATAGTCCTAAAAACTTTGTTGACCAGGTAAAAGAGAACCTAAAAGGTCTATGAAAAAGTAAATAAAAGCCAAAAAAGCGACTCCGAAGAGCCGCTTTTTTGTTACACATTTTAAGAGGATGAAAAAACATCCCTTTAAAAATTTTAGGATACATTAATAATAGCATTTATATTCATATTTATCAATTGCTATTTTAGCTTTCAAACTTCTCTATTCTTGGATGATATTTCTAGTTTATGTCCAAATTTAGGTAAAATATTTGCATTCACACTTTTGCTTTTGAAGGAACAGGAGTAGTAGTACTCTGTTCTTTTCCCGTGGCTCCTTGCTTTTTAATCTTGTCAAAGAGTGAATTTTTTTCAAAAAGCACTTTGTCACCTCCAATAATAGCTGTGTAATTAAATATAGGATAATAACTGAACTCGCAAATACAGTAAATCCCTTAATTGCGTTAATATAAGACACTGCCTTTTTATGAGATGAAAGTCTCACGTACGGTATGAACAAGAGGAAAAGGGAGCGATAACTATCTAACACAACCGGTTGGAAGGGGGAGTGCTTTTGTGCCTAACTAATGGAGTATGAATAATCTAGTATTATACGGATGGAAAACATTGAATTGTTATTAATCTAATACTATCTATCTGTATTTTTTCTTTAAGTAACTCCGTTAATAAGAGTATAATAGAGGAGCATTAGAATTATATACTTGAAGTAGGAGAGGTCTGATTGAGAACAAATAAATACAAAGCGAAACTAAGTGGTTTCAAAGCAACTCCAAGTGCAAATATACCTAAAATGCATGAAGATCTAGAGTTAATTAAAGACAGTAATGAACTACTATCAGATTTATTTAATGTAATACTGAAACAAAACCAATATTATGGTATTCGTTGGTTAATGGGACTGGAAAGATATGTTTTAGACCAATCAAAAAAAATTCCTCGTATCTTTAGGAAAAATCTATCTAGAGGCCATATAGTGGAAGTTGAGTTATTTGGGCATTTTAACAAAGAACTAACATTTTTACATCCTGCAGTAGTATTGTTTGATAATAATAAAGGGCAACTTCTTGTAGCACCTATTACTTCGGGAAAACACGGAGATAGTGATCCTCTTCATATTGATGTTGATTCAAGTGATGGACTTCATCATGAAAGTGGAATTTGTTTAGAGGCTATTCGTGGGGTAGACAAAAATAGGGTTTTATATCAACATTCAAAAGATGGAAAAAATGCAAAAGTTAGATCAGAAGTATTGGATAAGATTGATTTAGCAGTTATGGAGCATTTCATGCCTAATATGTTTAAAAAATTTAAAGATGCAGAAATTAAATTAATTGAGGAACAACAAAAAAATAAAGAATTAATGGATGAAATTGAAACATTGAAAGAGCAATTGAAACAAAGTGCATACCAGACAGCGGCTGCTACTCTAGAGGAATAAAATATTGCAATATGATGGAATATGTAGTAAAGTATCAGTATATAATATAGTATGTTGTGCCTTAGCGCACCGCGTAACCGAGCGCATTCAATGTTTGGGAACAATGAGTCCTAGCACTCCGCGCAATTGAGCGCACCGTTCCCACGAACCCTCCTCATCTTTACATGGGGAGGGTTTTTTCGTACTTATAATCATATAACATGGGGGGAACTGTTAGAGTGGAAGGTAAGTGGAATTCTAGAGAAGATATATTTAGTTATCTTGAAGAATATTCTCAAAGTACCAAAGAGCAAATTGATAATTATAAAATGAAAAATACTCTCTTAAAGTCATATGTGTTTGAAACATTTAATGAAAGCCTTTTTGGGTTTGTACCTATTTCGAAAGAAATTTTAAATATTCAGAATTTATTTGGTGACCAAAAACATTTTCTTAAACAAATAGATGAGGAATTATATACTTTAAATGAAAATAATAAATTAGTAGGGTTTATCGAGCAGATAAATCCACGATTTTGTACATTATATACGACTGAATCTTCTAAGTATTCAGACCAACTAGCCCAATCTTATGTAAAGAAGTCAACAACCTTAGACTCTTTATGGATTTCTGGTAAAATGTATGACAACTTTTTAAGGGAAATTACTTTATACCATCCCCCAGAACGTTTTACAAAAATGAAATTCGAGTTTAATTCAATGTTTGAAATAG
>PBMZ01000045.1 GCA_002722955.1 Planctomycetaceae bacterium
GTCTTCCGGCTTCAGGACGTTGGTGCGGCGACCGAAGAACTCGGTTCGCAGCGTCATGATATCGAGTGGTGGGTCGTAGGCTCGCAGTGACAAGCGGAAGCCACCCTTGCCCGAAGGTGAACCATGGCAAGCACCCATGTTGCAGCCCGCTTTGGACAAGGCTGCCAGGGTCTCGATCTTAAAACTGTGAGGTGCCGCGGCGGCGAAGTTCTTGACCGTTACCGGCACGCTGACTTCTTTGCCACCTGCTTTAGCTACGATGTTCGCCGTGCCATCAGCGACTGGGCGAGCGATTCCGTTCGTTACCTTGACGACTTTTTCGTTCGTCGAGGTGAACTGAACCACGCCACTGAGATCGCGAGGATTCGCCGAGCCGTATTGGCCCGTCACGATCAGCTGCTGGCGAGATCGTTTGCCATTGAGCTCGATCTTCGCTGGTTCAAGAACCAGACCGGTCGGCTGGCCAACGACAACATCGGCGTTGGCAATTGCTGAGACGGCAAGAAGTGTTACTGCGGCTGTTAAGCCTTTGAGGAATGATCGCTGAGTCACTTGAGTTTCTCCAGTGGGCGATGTGATTCGTCGTTAGGGGCTAAGTTTTGGGTAACCCGACGCGTTAGCGAGGAATCGAAGTTGGTGAGGATCCCTCGCTCACGCTTCGGATTACCTTAGTATTACTCCACCGTCAACTTAACGGCTGCCGAGTTGGCCGTGTATTTGGCTTTAGCGACAGTTGCGTCTGCTTTGACGGTGATGTTACTTACGGTTCCTTGAGCGGCATCTTGGCCTGCATTCAGGATTATTTCAACCTCATTCTTGTCCGCTGGCACTGTCGCGGCTGCGGCAGTCACGCCCTTGGGCAAGTTTTGTAGTGTCAACGCGATGGGGGCTTTCAAGGCAGGGTTGCGGTTCACGCTGACTTTCAATGTGATCTTGCCGCCTCGAGCGAGCTTGTCTCCTTGAACTGAAGCACTCAAACTCATCGGCTGATCCAACTTCAATCCAACGCCGATGGGTTGGACTACGGTTGTTTTGCCTTGCTTAATTGTACCAGTTAGTGCGGCCGAAAAATTACCGATGGGCACTTTGTTATTGCCCGAGATCACGATGTCGACGGAGTTTTGTCCCTTGGGAATCGGCTTCACGGCAATCGTGACGCCACCGGGAACGCCGTTCTTGGCAGGCGTAATCGCCAGAGCGATGGCTTCGTCGAAGCCCTTTTCACGTTCGGCGATGACTTTGACCGTTGCCTTCAAGTCTCGACCGAAGACAGCTTGGGGCGGTTCGACACGCAAGCGAATTTGTGGTTTGGGGCCAACGCCAACAGCGAACGCTTCCGCGACCTCTTGGGGCGGGAAGGGCAGTGCGTTGAACTGAGCCTTCAGGGCCGTCGACACCAACGCTGTCGCTTGATAGTCGGCATTGCCGATCTTCGCTTTGCCGACGATGTTGGCTGGAAAGACTTGATTGGTTGCGGCATCAGCGTCCGATCGAATCGTCATCACGACGCTGTTCACGCCGGGACCGAGAACCGTTGGAACACTATGAACGCCCTTGGGCAAGCCAGTGGCTTCCAAAACGATGGGACCGTTGTAGCCGTTTCGTTTCGAGGTCACGGTCAGCATCGCTGTGCCACCGGCACCGATGTTGAACCGATCGGCGGAAGCTTGCAGTTCGAAGTCGCTTGCCGTTGGCAAGGCTTCAATACGATATGTATGAGCCGAGCTGGCTTTGCGATGAAGACCTTGGACTAACAACGTGTAATCGCCATCAGCAGGAAACGCATACTTGATCACCGAGTCGGCGATTCCGTAGTCCTCGACAGTTGCCACTGTAGCGCCGTCGGCTTTCAGCAGTCGCAAAAACAGCGATGCTGGCGATCCTTGGCTCCGAGTCACTCCACGAAACGTGAAGTTTTGGCCTTTCTTTGCCGTGAAGACGAAGCGGTCTGCGTCGCCTTTCTTGTCGATGCGGCCGTTGACGCTGTCGCCCAAATTGACGCGAGTCGCTTTGGCTTGCTCGTCGTTCGGTTCCGCTTCGACTGCTTCATTTGTTGTGCTGACTGCCAAGGACACGAAGCCGCTGCTCTTACCACCGGCTCGCTTGGCACCGACGTTGATCCAATCCAAGGGGTAGTCTCCAGCTACTTCCAACTTGACTGGTTGCACGCCTTCGATGTTCTTGCCGCCGAAGCTGACCGTGGCACTCGAGCCGCGTTTGATGGCGTGAGGATAGGGAGTCTGCACGCAAGGAAAATCGCCAACTCGCAAGCGGAAGAAGTGGTTGGCCCCGCCTTGATAACGAATGTCTCGCAGTTCTAAGAAGTAGTCTCCGGCAGCGGCGAACTTGTAAGAGAATTGACAGTCGGCACGTAGCCCAGAGTCATCGTCGCTGTAGGCAAGTTCTTTTCCCTTGGCGTCCAACAATCGCAGTGTTGGGTCAAGTGCCGAGCCCAGTCGTCGCGCGACGACCTCGAAAGAGAGCTGCTGTCCAGCCGCAGCCTTGATCTTGAAATAATGCCGAGACAACGATCCGACAGCACCGTCCACTGCGGTTAACGCAGGAATCTCTTGAGCCGCAGCAGGATTCGTGTTTCCGGCTTTTTGATCGACCGAGGGCAAGTCATCTACCATGAAGAGTTTCAATGCCGAGACTCCACCCGGGCCAGCAACGCGGACGCCCTTAATGCCCACAGTTGCATCGGCTGGCACGGTGATGCCAAACACGGCTTCGCCCGCGTTCTTGCCGTCGGACTTGCGGGCCGATTGAGCCTCGAAGCTAGTCCACAGCTGAACGACTCCGGCCAGGCCGCCGCCTCGAACTTTGACGTCGGTGGCCTTACCTGGCTGAATGCCAAGCGGCGCGGTTGTCGAAATCGAAGGCTGAGCAAAAGCTGCCGAAGAAAATGCAACACACAGAGCCACCGCGGTGGCAACACACAGAGGGCGTGATGAGATCGGCATAGGGTCTCAATTGGGAAGGAGTGGCGGGGGTGGGAATTTGGTTGCCGAGGAAACGATTTTGTCGTCTATCGGATCGACCAAAATTGATACGTATTATGATAGCGCACCGCACCACTCAGCGTCAAAGCAAAAGCCAATACTTTCACAGGTCCACGTTAAAGGATGCAAAGGCTGGAAGTGATTGACGTAGTATTCCGAATACTTGGATTGAAGAATTAGAATCAAAATTCAAATCGAGCATCGCTTCCTTGATTAACGTCCTATGCCGAACGCAGACAAATACATCTCCGACGAGGCTGTTCAATCACTGGTGAACCTGGGAATGCCTTGAGTTGTTGCCGAGTATGTGCAGGTGACTCGCGGATTCACGCGTGCGATGTCGGTTTTGACAGGATTGAGCACGTTACTGCTGCTCGTCGGTCTGATATTCGCAGACCTGTTTTTCTTGGTCGGTGCCAACAATCCCGAACGCTTTGCTGAAGTTGGGCTTGTACCAAGCGACACGCAGATCTTGGACGTGGAGTTGATTTTTCCCGTTGCGAGCATTTTTTCAGCGATCGCAGCGACCGGCGTGGTCACGAATGTGATTGCTTCGAGTCACCGACGTTTGGCGATTTTGACGGCATTAACTTCGATCCAGAAGTACTTGCAACAATCGCCGAATTGGTCGCGGAGATGCTTTCCCGGAGCCGCAATTCGCCGAATCGATGATGAGTTGCCGCCTGAGGATTACTTGGCTGCGTATCCGCGAGCTGATGCGCGAGTGGCCGTATGGATGTTGACGTGGTCTTGTTACTTACAGCCGTGTGCTTCGTCTGGGATGGCTTTAGCGCATCGTGTGCTACACCTGATGGCCTTCGATCCTCGGGGCATTTCATTGGCTCATCATTCAGGCCGTGGGATGAAGTACAGAGGGTCGAAGTCGCGTGCTACTGAAGTGATCAAGGCCGAATTCGAAATCTGCGTTATCTTGTGCGTTTGGAGGGCGAAGAGGTCGTCATTTTTTCGATTCACTCGCCAGTCGACGAGGCGCCGGACGGTCTGAAGCGACTCCTAATCGTCGATGACTATCTTCAAAGGAACGGGACTCTGCACACGTGGGCCAAGTTTGAATCCGGGCGACTCAAAGATCGACTACAACGTGACGGCAAATGCATCGCGTCGTTTCTTGATCAGCTTGATGCTGATGACGCGAACCGCTTTCGTCGAATGATTGGCTCGATTGAGTAGACGGATCTGAAGCTATCTCGATCTAGCGGACAAAAATCACCGAAAGTGGTGGTCAAGGCTCGAAGCTATCGCAGACTGCATGATGTAGTTCTCGCCTTTTCTACCCCCGTCGCGGTATGGACGCCGCAGTGGGCGTTTTTTTGTGGTTCGGGCAACTTGCGACTCCCTAAAATACTCAAAATCCCTATGCTTGATAAATAATTCAAGTTTACATTGATCGATTTGCGGGCGTATACTGGAGGGACTCAACCTATGGAACTCCTGCTCAGTATTTTCCGCGTTCTCCCCGAGCCGCGACTTCGAGGCCGCCATGATTCACCAAAGACTCTTCATTGCAAGCATTCTTGTCGGTTTGTGCATCTCACAGGTTGCCCTGGCTGAGAGCTATGTGATCGCACCCAACACGGCGGCACCGAAGGGAAATCTTTCTCCTGCGCTGCTGGTCATCAGAAATGGTGGCGGAACTTATATCGGGGAGACCGATGACGGGCGTCCCATTTTCGATCTACCAGCGAACTCGCCCTTAATCACGAAGAAGTCGGATTACAATGTCGAGTTTGAGATCGAGCCGCTTGGCAACAGAAAGATCTACGAAGCGCGAGAACTGCTGGTCAGCTACCGACCTGGCAAGAAACCATCGCGTCAAGACCTCGCTGATGCCGGTTTCGAGGTTGTTGAAGACTACGAGCGAGGAACCGTCCTCGTCATTCGCCCGACTCAAGCCATTGTGTTGAACCAAGAAACGATCAATCGGTTGGCGATTCTGCGTCAGATCGAACACGCAGAGTTCAATCACCGCTGCAAAGTGGCACCGCTTGAGGCTCAAGAATTTACCGGCCAAGACAACGCCCCTCCACCAGTTAACGATCCGCTCTGGGACAAGCTCTACGGCATTCGTCGCGTGGGAACTCCGGAAGCTTGGCGGAACATCAATCCGTCGCCTTCACCAAGCAGCAGCAATTCGCAATTCGGCGACGACAGTGAAGAGATCATCGTTGCTGTTATCGACACAGGAGTCGACTACCGACATGCCGATCTGCGTGCCAACATGTGGGTCAATCCTGATGAGATTCCCGGCAACGGCAAGGACGACGATGGCAACGGCATCATTGACGACGTGCATGGGGCGAGCTTCGTTGGTGGCCGGGCATCAGGAGATCCGATGGATGACAATGGTCACGGAACTCACTGTGCCGGTACAGTCGGGGGCGTTGGCAACAATGGCATTGGTGTCGTTGGCGTCAATCGTCGAGTCAAGATCATGGCACTGAAGTTCCTCGACAAGGACGGATACGGAACGGATATAGATTACGTCAAATAAGTTCACTATGCAATCGATAAGGGAGCTCGCATTCTTAGTAACAGTTGGGGCGGCGGATCTCCTGTTCGAGAACTGTTCGAAGCCATTCAGGAAGCCCAACGGCAACGTGCCTTGTTTATTGCAGCTGCTGGGAACGAATCAAATAACAATGACCGCAATCGCACCTTTCCCGCAGGTTATCCTGTCGCCAATGTTGTTTCAGTGGCGGCCATTGATAGCAATGACCGATTGGCCTCGTTCAGCAACTACGGAGTTAAGGAAGTCGACATCGCAGCGTCTGGCGTCAACATCCACAGCACATATCCGAGCGATCGCTATAAATCGCTGAACGGAACATCGATGGCGACACCACATGTCTCCGGCGCCGCTGCGTTGATCTGGCGACATCCCGCATACAAGGACAAACGCTTCGACGAGGTAATCCGGCTGCTCTACGGGAATGCCGATGTTGTCGATGGACTTCGGTCTCGCGTTGCAGGCGGCCGCGTCCTCAACGTGTCATTCCTAGGTCAAACTGCGCCGACGCCAACATCGCCAACGGTACCAGTCGCCAGCGGCGAGAAAATGGCCGCATTCAGCACCTCGTTCTATTACGATCAAGCCAAGTCCATTCGACAAGACAGCGACATCGCATCCATCAAGGTCAAGCTGGGCCGAGAAATGCTGTTAACGATTCGCGCAAACACCAGCATCAAGTCACGTCGGCGTTTCCAGCATGTCTCGACAGGTTTCACGGACGATCCCAACATTAGTGGCCGCGGCTGGAAGCATTCCGTGCGAGTCGTCACGACGATCGCGTCGGATCAATTCGTGCCCCTGGCATCAACGTATTCCGTGCGCATGCCAAAGGGCGAACACGAAATCTTCTGGCGCGTCCGAGTTCCGCGGGGTGGAGAAGTTCAAATCCAAGGCGGCGGCACGATGATTGTTGAAGCACTCCCAATCGAATAGCCGAAACGACAGACATCGACACATGTCAAGTGCAAGTGTCACCGTCCGTCGATCGTGCCGTGCCGAACTCTATTCCTTCCCATGCAAGAGGCCATCGAATGGGAGTTCAACATCCGCTCAATTTGATCATGCCGATCAAAGGCAACAATCGTAAGGAGTTGAAGGAAAACGTTGAACAGCTGCAAGCCGTCACGAAGTACATGGTGACAGGAAACGCCTTGCATCGGATCGGCACTGTCCACTTTGGGCGGTTCATGTTCTTAAACTTGAATCGAGATGACCCGAAGTCATTGCCAACGCACTATGGTCTCTTGACGACGTACGATGGCACATTCGACGACTACATCTTGGACTTTGTTCACGATACGAGTGTTGGTCGTCTCTTCAACGTCATCTTGAGCCACATCGAGTACGATGAGAAACGTTTTGGGCCAGTCATTCCCGTCCAAAAGTATCCTCTTGAGTTCGTCGAGTTCATCAAAGCTCACGATGAGCCTACGGCAAACTGGTACAGCGCTTATCAGAACCTGTCTGTTCGTGATGTCTGGAATGCCTATCACTGGCGCGAACATGCGCTCGATTTCATGACCGCTCTGCAGGAGTTTCGCGACTTCACCAAGCGGACGCCGCTTTGGAGATTGATGAAATTCGAGCAAGAAGAGCGGTTTTGGCGCGCTGCGACGCGATTCATGGAAGAGACCGCCAGGCCACTCGACCAACCGACCGACGGCGGACAAAACAACCGGCCAACGTTGGATGAGTTGGAACTTGCTTTCGAGGAACGAGAGCGGCAATTGAAAGTGCTGGCTGTCAAGATCCCCGCGATTGAGACGGTCGGTCGGCTTGAACTGGCAGCTCGCATCGAATTCACGAATCCCAAATTCGACGATATTCAGGGAAACACGATCCGAGGCTATGGTTTCCCTTTCACGAAGTATGTCTTCGTCAAGTTTCACGACGAGACAGACCTTGATACTTCCAAAGCAAAAACCGCGGCGCAGTGGGGAAAGAGCTGGCTAAAGTCGTTTGTCCGTGACGTCCGGTCATCGGTGGACTGGGGTTTGTCGAAACCCAAATCGGCGATCAACGTGGCGTTTACTTACGAAGGTCTGAAAGAATTGCTCGGTGATGACCACGAAGCCTTGGATCAGTTTCCTGAAGAATTCCGACTGGGAGCAGGCGGGCGGGCCAAATGGGTTGGCGACGTTGGAAAGAATGATCCAGAGAATTGGCAGGAGACGCTCAAACCGGAAAAGGTAAAATCGGACGATAAGGAAGGCTATCAAGATGCAATACATTGTCTTGTCACAATCCATGCCGCCAGCAAAGACGAGTTGAAAGGCGTGTGTCAGGTCATCGAGGCGAATGGCAAGCATCCTGGCATCAAGATACTAGATTCGATAGATGGTGCCTCGCTGCCCAAGGACAAGGAACATTTTGGGTTTGTCGACGGGATCTCGCAGCCAGTCATTCAAGGGGTCAACAACGTTGCGTTTCGGGGAAATGGAACTCCGATGGACAACAATAAGTGGAATCCGTTGCCATTGGGCGAGTTCATTCATGGTTATCAAGGCAACAATGGTGGTGTCATCTCTGGACCGGCCGCTGAGTTCGAAATGGTTGAAATCGATTCTGAGAAGGAAGACCGAATGCGGCCATTGCTCTCCAAGAATGGGACGTACATGGTGCTGCGAAAACTACAGCAGGACGTTCCGGCTTTTCGTCAGTTCTTGAAAGATGTAGCGAAGCAATTGCATGGGACTGACGACAAGCAGACTCAGGAATTGATTGCAGCCAAGTTGATGGGGCGGTACCGCGATGGCAAACCATTGATCGATATTGGTGCGGATGACGCCACTCACAAGAATCTACGGAACGACTTTCGTTACGCCGACGATCCGATCGGCGAGCAGTGTCCACGCGGCTCGCACATCCGCCGCATGAACCCCCGGGATGACTTTGACGAGCGACTAAATCAATTGGACAAACTTGCTGCCGCCGATCAGCAGGCGATGCCGCCAGTGCCGATCTCGGCGTTTCATCGAATACTTACACGTGGAAAGCCATACGGGCCTGAGCTACCGGCAAATGCCAGTGAGGACGGTAAAGAACGCGGTCTTGTTTTCGTCGCGATCAACTCGGATATCAGCCGCCAATTCGAGTTCCTACAGAATCTGTGGGTCAACGGTGGTGACGACTTGGGTTTGGATC
Source organism: Planctomycetaceae bacterium (assembly GCA_002722955.1). Classification (GTDB taxonomy): domain Bacteria; phylum Planctomycetota; class Planctomycetia; order Planctomycetales; family Planctomycetaceae. Next base: position 8,677 of record PBMZ01000045.1, read on the forward strand.
CCGGATCTATGGACCCAATCGTAGGATGTCCCGCAACAAACAGCACGGACCAAGGGAAGGACGATGCCAACGGACGCAATCGTATTGTCATTTTTCCCAAGCGCACGCCACCGATTCCTCAGTTCGTGACCGTCAAGCTAGGTGTCTACCTATTTGTTCCCAGCATGACTGCGCTGTACAACTTTGCGGGGCTTAAGTACCACAGACTCACTGAAGCCTCGACAACCACTGAGGCTGCTACCGCAGAGATGTCTGTTGAGGGCTTGGACGCCGATTCTTAGTCATGAGCTTCGTGTAGGAAGATCAACATGTCCTTTCTTCTCGAATACGATCACGCCGATCCGCGTCGGCAGGCTCAGTTGGTGGGCGAGTGGCTCAATGTTCGGCATCGTGAATTGTTTGCTGAATTGCGACGTGATCGGCCGATCTTGAACTCGCCCGGTGCCGTTATCGTCACGAAGTATCGAGACGTCACCGAAGTGTTGGCTCGTGATGAGGTCTTTTCGGTCAGGGCGTATCGATCGAAGATGGAAGAGATGACGGGGCCGTTTATCTTGTCCGAAGACGACACGCCCACCTATCAGCGGGACAAGTCAGTACTGCGGTTAGCGATTCGGCGCGAGGACATTCCCGCCATTCGCCGGTTTGTTACCGGTACCTCGCAAGAATTAATCAAAGGTATTGGCAGCAAACGATTCAATGTCGTTTCGGAGTACACATATCGGTTGCCAACGCGGCTGGTCCAAGAGTACTTCGGCGTGCCGGGGCCAGACGAGAAGACCTTGCAGCGCTGGCTCCGAACGATCTTCTTTCACACGTTTTTGAACTTGGGGGATTCGCCGGAAGTTCGCGAGCCGGCGGTTCAGTCTTCCTCGGAGATGGTCAATTATTTGGCTGTAAAGATTGCTGACGCGATGCAATGCGATGGCAAGGGTGGGTCGAGTTTTCCTGGTGGCGACATTTTGCACCGTTTGGTGCAACTGCGGGCGGCACCGCAATCTCGGCTGACCCCGCAAGAGATTCGGCACAACTTGATCGGGCTGACGGTTGGCGTCGTTGATGGAACTTCCCGCGCGATAGCTCAGATCTTACGACAGCTCTTCGATCGTCCTGAACAACTTGCCGCGGCCAAGAAAGCGGCTCGTGAAGATGATGACGAACTCTTGGAACGTTACGTATTCGAGGCACTCAGATTCGATCCACAAAACAAATTGCTGGTGCGGTTTTCGGAGAAGCCTTGCACCTTGGGCAAGGGCACGACATGGAAAACCGACATCCCCCCCCCGAAAGCTGGTCTTGGCAGCGACGTCATCGGCGATGGTGGATGAAGACGAGTTGGATACTCCTGACGAGTTCCGTCTCGATCGGCCGGCTCACCACGATTTGAATTTTGGGTACGGCCGACATGAGTGCCACGGCCGCTACATTAGCCGCGTGCAAATCCCTGAGGCGATCAAGCAATTGTTAAAGCTGCCGGGATTCCGTCGCGCGGCGGGAGATGCCGGCAAGCTGGAGTTTGACGGGCCGTTTCCGAAGTCGATGTTCGTGGAATACGCTGCGTGAATGACCAAGCACCAATGACCAAAGGAAGATGACGAGATTACAACTCTTCCTTTTGGCGTTGGTCATTCACCTACATTGTGTAGACGCGCAGTTTGCCGTCATTCTCTGCGGTGACCAATCGGCGATTGTCGGCAAGCATGTCCATGCCACGGACTCCGCCGGGTGTCTTGAATGTGTGGAATGGTTTTTCGTTGTCGGGCTTCCAGAACCAGATCACTCCGCTCGACCCACGTGAGGCTGCGGAGCCGATGATGTAACCTTCGGGGTGAAAGCGGACGCCCCAGCAGATGCCTTGGAAGTCACCGCCTTTGTCGCCAAGTAACCGCAGATGCTTGCCAGCCTTGTAGTCAAATAAACCGACGACTGCCGTCTGAACGCCGGCGAAAGCATTGCGAACATTGGTGATGCCCGAGCATGCGAATAACTCGCCATCACTGTTGAATTGAATCTCGCGAGCACCACCCATGTCGGCCGCGAACTTGTTGTCGTAGCCCTGCATGATTCCGCCGTCGATGGTGCGAACTTCCTTGCCCGATTCCAAATCCCAGACTTTGACGACTCCCATTAAATCGAAGGACACCAGCTCTTTGCCCGCGGGGTGAAAGGCAACATGCCACACGTGTCGTTCGTGCCCGGCATAGGTTGCGATGACTTCGAGAGACTCGCGATCCCAGATCTTGATCAGCTTATCATTACCACAAGTGGCAAAAGTCTTGCCATCAGGACTCATTCGGCAAGCGCGAACCCACCCGTCGTGAGCGACGATCATTCGCGTGGGAGCCAGCGTGGCTGCAGCGTCTTCGGGCGGTTCGTTGAGCAGCCGTTCTGGCTTCTTTTCTTCCTTCTTCTTATCTTCCTTCTTGGCCTTTTCATCGGTTTTGGCTTCTTCGACTTTGGGACGATCGATGGGAGTTGCCTGGCCGGCGACTTCCCAAATTCCCAATTGCCCATCCCAACCAGAAGTGAAAAGCCACTTTCCGTCGGCCGAGATTTCCAGGTGTCGAATCCAGCTCTCGTGGCCAATCAATGCAACCTTCTCGCCAGACTCTAAGTCCCAGCGGTAGACGTTGGAATCTTCCGCGCCAGCAAAAGCGTAATGCCCGGAACTCTCCACGCGGCAAGTTGTCAGCGGGCAATCGTGAGCGAACTCGGAGACCTTTTTGATCTTTGTTGGATCGATCTTATCTGACTTGGTCTCGGTTTCGTCTTTCTTAGCTTCCGCCTTCTTTTCCTGATCGCTCATGCGAGCAGCTCCTTAATCGGTGCCATTGCGGGATCACCGATGGGAATTGTGCGACCGTCGATATCGTGGTCTTGGGTTGAATCCAAACCAAGCGCGTGGAAATACGTGTGGAACAAATGCCCGCCATCGACTTCCCGGTCGGAGACTTCTGTGCCAAGCTTGTTGGTGGCACCGATGACGGCTCCCGGTTGAATGCCACAGCCGCCGATTGCCAGAGCGAACGAAGAACCCCAGTGATCTCGACCGTAGCGAACATTGATCTTAGGCGTCCGTCCGAATTCGGACATCACCATGACCAGCGTGTTTTCCAACATCCCCCGTTCATAGAGGTCGTCCAACAGCATGCAAAACGTATGGTCGAACTCTTCGAGCTGTTCCAGGTGGAAGTTGAAGTTTTCTGCATGCGTGTCGTACCCGTGATGCGTTACCTTGACGCAAGTGGCACCGTTTTCGAGGAGATCGCGGGCGAAGATGCAATTCCGGCCAAAGTGGTGTTTGCCGTAACGCTCGAGGTCCTTGTCGGACATGTTGCCTTCGAACAGTGTCTTACGAGCCATCAGCTTCTCGGCTTGTTCGTACGACGAGTTATACGCTTCGGTCAATGCCTGCTGACCACGCGTGGCGAACCGGCTATTCAAGCTGACACGCAACGCATCACGGCGCTTCGCGTTTTCCTCGGTGAGGCCTTTGGGACGATCGATGTTGGTCGGCGGTTTAACGCCTTCAAGCCGAAGTTCATTGTGCTTGGCGCCAAGAAATGCCGAGCTTTGCTTCGAGAGGCCTCGGGTCGAAATGTGGATATAGCCGGGTAGCGGTGCGTTTTCGGGGGTGAGGTACTTTGAGGCAACCGCGCCGATGAAAGGAAACTCGCCCACACGGCGCCCCGTTTCCATAATCTGACGGCTCGTGGCATGGCTGTTGACTTTCGTGTTGATGCTCCGCACGATCGAGAGATGATGCATCCGCTGCGCCGTGTGCGGCAAGAGCTCGGCAATGTGCATGCCTGGCACCGACGTCGAAATCTTGCGAGTCGGTCCACCGTATTTGGTGTTGGGCTTTGGATCCCAGGACTCGAATTGGCTGACGCCGCCTTGCAAGAAGATTTGCAGAACTCGGCGTTGCTTCTTTTCCAGCTCTTTGGCAACCGTTGGTGCAGTGAGCGACGAGAAGCCAAGCGCGCCGGCTGTGCCCGCCATAAAGTTACGTCGAGAGACAAGGTGATCGACTACATTGCAACCAATGTCGCGTTGCATGTTGATTCTCCTGCACGCTCCGCGTGTTTATTCAGGTAAATTGTTGGATTTGTGCTGCAACCAATCGTGCTTTGTGCACCGATTCATTGTACTCGGAACAGCACGCATTCGCAAAGTCTGATGTGTCTGGGACTAGCGATGGCCGATGAGAAGCCTCTATTTAGATCGGCGTTCGTCGAGGTCAGCCTTCGACGACTGTTCGCATTTTGTCCAAACCGACGATGGCGACCTCCATCGGATCCCGAGCCCACAAGTCCTCGCGGAACAGTTCGAGCGAGAGAAATCGGTTGTAACCGACTTGACCGAGCAACTCGATATAACGCTTCAGGTCGAAATGGCCGTCGCCGGGCATCACGCGATCCTTGTCATGTTGAACCTCGCGCGGTGGTTCGGTAGGGGTGTCGTTGAAGTGGCTCACAGCGATTTGAGCCTGTGTCAACTTGGCGATGGACTCGACACTGCCGCCACCGCGAAAGATGTGGAACGGGTCCAGAATCGTCGTTGCGTCGTCTCGCCCGGATTTTTCCATGACTTCCAAGGCGTCCTCGATCGTGTTCAGTTGGTCGACAAATCCCAGGAATTCCATTGATGGTTTGACGCCAACTTCCGTACCGATCTCAAGTAGCTCGCGATAATGCTGCGCTCCCAATTCATAGTCCGCTGTTCCGCCCGGAGGGCCGGCGATGGCATGAGGTGCACCGAGTGCTGCCGATTGATCGAGTCGGCGGCGACATTCGTCCAGAGCACGTTCGTACTCGGCCCCAGTCGTATCGAACCAATCGCCCAAATAGATGGTGGTGGGAACAGCCAGTCCATGATCGTCGACTGCCTTTCGAATGTCTGACAGTTCACCACCGTCTCGCAAGTACACATCAATGTGATCGTGCCACAATTCGATGGCTTCGTAACCGGCTTTGGCGGCTACTTCGATTTGCAGCATGATTGGCGTCGTCATGATGGTACTGGCATTCAAGCAGTATTTCAGATTACTCATCTAGTCAATTTCCTTGTCGTCATTTGTGAGGGAAGCCACGGGGCGACCTTTTAGTAAGTCATCGTAGTTGGGATTGGCGAGACCGAAGGCGTCGGCCACGCGATTGAAAAACGCGAACAACGCGGCAATGTAAACCGCTTCCGCGATTTGCTCGTCCGTCCACTGAAGCTGCCGCAGCTTCTCAACTTGGTCGTCGGTTGTTTTGTAAGCGTGCAGCGTAATTGTGCGCACTAGTTCGAGCAATTCACGCTCGGCTTCGGGCAAGTCAGCGGAAGCCAAGTTGCCATCTTCAAGAGCTCTTCGAGCCTTATCATCGTTGTCCTGCAACTGCAGGAAATAAGCGTGCGAGCCCGTTCAATATTCGCAGCGATTCAAGGCCGAGACAAAAGTGGCGATCATCTCCTTGATGCGTCGCGTCAGATGACCGTCGCTGAAGTGAATGTTGTAGCTGAATTCCATGACCTGTTTCAGAAAGTCAGGTCGCGCGCTAAAGCACTTCAAGATTTCGGGAATGCCGTCTCTTCCCGGATTGGCTTGCTTCCAGATGTCATACACATCGGCAATCGGCCCGCTGGCATCGTTGTCCTCGATCCACGCAATCCGTGGCATGGTCGGCTCCACTTGTTAGAAAGTTGTATTACCTCGGCACAGGCAACGTTGTTCGAAACAATACATCAAGGTCATCATCGTAAAGGATGAGGTTGGAACTTACTATCAAATCGGTTTTCGTGCGGCTCTGGATGATGGGGGGGATGGGTAATCGGCGGGAATTCACAGCGTTGTTGCGGAGAACCGTATCATGTTCGTCCAGTGCCGGACAAGGAACTCTCGCGATCAATGATCTGAGTCGCTCCCTGAACTTCCAAGTCTCGACGGTACTCTTTCAGCAATTCAATCAACTGCTTGCGAGCGTCCTAGTCGCTGCCGTTGGAAAAGAATTCAAAGATCAGCTCTTTCTAATGAGTCGAGCAGTGGTGACCCATCTTTAGGTTAACCCCTTCCGAGAACGCGACTAACGGGTTTGCGCCATTGTTGAATTGAGCTCCGGTTGAAACGCCCAAAATGAATGCGACCAACGAATCATAGGTGGGCTGATTGAGCAACTTGCAAGTATCAGCAGCAAGCTCTTCGAGAATTCGTTCGAAACCGAACTCACTGGGAGAGGAATCTTGTTCGGACATAATTCTGCCTGTCCGTTCAAACGCTGTTGATCTTTAGTTGGTCAAGTTCGCGTTCCGATGGGGATCGCCGCTGCGTCATATGTTCGGGCAGAGCTGTTCTTGTCATCGGAGTCGTTGTTGAAGAGGGCCAAATTGTAGAGCTGTTGGCCGTGCAGAGTCGGATAAGTCCCATCGATGCACGCTTGGCAAAGCCCTTTGCTCTCGATACCCACCGAGCGAGCGATCGCATCCAGAGGCAAATAGCACAGGCTGTCGGCACCGAGCGTGTTCGCCATCTGCTTCTCAATTTCCGGATTAATCGTGGTCGAGTTCATAAACTTCGGCGCGAATAACTCGGAAACCGTCGACATATCGATGCCGTAAAAACATGGAGCGATGATCGGCGGGCAAGCCACCCGCACATGAACTTCCTTCGCGCGGCCTCGATCGCGAATCTGTTGGATCAACTCCTGCATCGTGGTTGAACGAACAATCGTGTCCTCGACCAGTAATACTCGCTTGCCTTCGAGGACTTCGGGCAACACGGTGAACTTCGTTCGCACCTTTTGCGCGCGGTCGCTGCCTTCGATGAATGTCCGACCGACGTAACGATTGCGAATCAAACCTTCCAAGCACGGCACGTTCAATTGAAACGCCATACTGTCGGCGGCGGCTTTGGCGGTGTCAGGCACAGGAACCACGATCGTGTCGTCATTGAGAACCAGTGGCTCTTGCTGCGCCAGCTCTTCACCAAGCCGTTTGCGCGTTATGTAGACGCTGCGCTCATCCAGAGTACTGGCCACGTTGGCGAAATAGATCCACTCGAAGAAGCAGTGAGCCCGATCGGATTTGGCGGTGTATTGTTTTTCTTGATACTCGCCATTTTGAATGATCACAGCCGATCCCGGGGCAAGGCTGCGGATGCTCTCTTCTTTAAAGCCAAGCTTTGACAGAGCAACACTTTCACTGGCGGCCGCGAACATGGCCCCTTCGCGAGCGATACACAGCGGTTTGATACCTAGTGGATCGCGGGCAACGAACATGTCACCCAGCGCATTTAAGAAGACGACGTTATAAGCACCATCAAGCTGTTCAGAGATTGCGGAAAAAACTTCCAGCAAGTCACTGGCACGGCCGCCTTTCAATTCGCGGCTCATCATGTGCATCAAGATCTCAGTGTCCGTCTCTCTTGCCAGGTGGAAGTTGGATTGCGAGAGAAGGTCTTGCTTCAATTCTTGATAGTTCGCCAATTGGCCATTGAAGGCAAAACTGAACCACTTGGACTTCTCGATGTGGTGCCGTTCAAATGGCTGAGCGTAGCTCTTGTCGTCTTTACCGCACGTGGCGTAGCGAACATGGCCGATTGCCGCTGGGCCGGAGTAGCGTTGCATCAGCTTCTCGAACCGGCGGCGATGGTTGAGTGAAAAGACTTCGGTTACCGTGCCGACGTTCTTATGCGTGTCGATCAACTGATTCCGAGTCGAGTTGAACGAAGTGATGCCTGCCGCCAACTGACCTCGATTCTGAATCTCGAGCAGCATGCGCGGGATCAACCGCGAGGATGCGTGTGGTCCTTGCTCAGGAGCCAACGGACTTACACCGCGATCCGGAAGGTGATAGACCGCGGCAATTCCGCATTCTTCATGAAGTTCGGCCATCAGGCTGATTCCTTAACCGATTAGACCGACAATGCCAACCCGTGTGGTATCGGTGAAGAAGAAACTCAACGGTACGCGACATCGGGAGGAGAGTCAGCGAAACATTTGCGTAATCATTACGCAATCATTTTGGCCCACCCAATACAACATTTGAAATTGCAGCAGACATGATACCGACCGCAAGCGAATGAACCAATGTCGTGGGAAAACTTTTCAAAGCATCGGTCAATCCGATTGACTCGGTTCTGATTTTAACGATCTTACGTGTGCTTGGCGAACGGATTGAATCGACAAGGAAATCAATGATGGTTGCGAAAGCCGCTATTTTGGATGAGAATGAAGGGGCTCGCCTTGAATATCTTCCCTCCATGTCGTTCCTATCCTCCATGTCGTTCCTATCAAAGCTTTCATGGCTCGATTCCCGCGTTCACTTTCTGAAAAAACGTCCGCAAAGCTGTCCTGTTGGCAGCTGCGTGCGTTCATGGTTGCGCTGGGCTTTAGTTTGCTATGGATTGCTGGCCTTCAAGCTCAACCAAGTCGCGCTCAGCGCGAGCATCAAGCAATCAGTGCCAAGGTCGCGGCACGCATCTCGCATCCGTTGATCTTGCCGCTCGACAAGGAAGCGTTCAACCTGCAATCGACATTGGATGCCGCTTTCGCCGAGAAGACGCCGCAAGATCTCAGTCGCACCATCGCCGGAAGCGATCCGCAATTGATCACAGGATTGCTCAGTCTACCCACGGACGCGAATCTTTTGTTTTCCTATGACCAGCTGGTCCGCGAACTGATCAAGAACAACGAATCTCTTCGTGAGGAATTGAAGCGACGCTACTCATCGATCGCCGACGTTCGCGTTAACGCTGCCATCAAATCCAGCGACCGCGTAACGTTGACGCGAGCCGCCGTGCAGTTCACGGGAACTCAGGCGGCGATCAAAGCCAGAATGTGGCTTGGCGATGATCAGTTGGCGATTGGAGACTTCGCGACAGCCCGACGACATTACCAAGCAGCATGGAACAGTTCGGAAGCGTGGCAGCGCGAGCCTCTCGAATCCCGCCTCGCCTTGATTCGAGCTTTGAATGGCGAGCAACTCGCAGCCAACGCCGGCGCTACGGAAACTGGTTTGCCCGTTGACTACGCCGACTTCATGGCACTATTGGATGAATTGAAAGGCGATCGCGGTAAAGCGGCTTCAAGTGTGGTTGGCGGGTTGAACAAGCTTCCGCAAGCTCCACGTGTTTCGCCCGCAAAGTTCGATTCCGTTGCCTGGGGCGAAGTGCTTTATCCAGTCGGCTGGTTGCCTGGAAGACTGGCTCCGGAGCAAACGGCCGAGTCGTTGGATTGGTTCCCTCGTTGCTTCGCCTCGCTTGTGGACGACAACACCTTGTACTTCAGCAATCGTTGTGGTGTTGGTGCTGTTGATATCTCGAAACAAAGGCAACGTTGGTATCAAGACTTCAGCGGCATCCGCGGATACCCGGCGACATGGCATTGGCAATCGTTTCGTCCACTGCTTGTCAACGGTCGGCTTTATTGTCGCCGAATGATGAAAGAATACCCGGCTCTTTACTGCGTTGACGCGAACAGCGGTCGCATGATTTGGTCGGCGGACACTGGAGTCATCACCGATCCGATTTGGCACAACGATCGGATCGTGGCACTGACGATGCGGATGGAATACCCAAGCGGAAAAATACGCATCGGTCGCGTTCGTGGACCGGCGCTGACTGCTGTCAGCCTGACTCAATGGGATGCCTCGACTGGTAAAGAACTTCTCAAGAAAGACCTGTTCCAATTCCACGATGTCTGGCAAGGTGCCATCCCGTGTCGAGCAACACTTGAGGGCGATTCGATGGTCGCGAACATCGGAAGCTGCGTGCTCCGCATCGACCTGGATGGCGAATTGCAGTGGTTACGGCGGTTGCCGTTTGATTCAGCGTTCGTGCAGTCTCCTGATCGGTTTCGTGAAACGTGCGAGGAACCGTTGATCGTGGACAGCCGCCTGATCGTATTCGATCCTTACAACAGTGATGTTCTCGCTTTGAATCCGGATAATGGACGAATTGCATGGCAAGTTCCAAAGTCAGGCATGGACCGTGTCATGGGGCACACTCGCGACATCTTGGTTTGTAGCTCGGCCACCAAGGTGACTGGCGTCGACATTCAAACCGGTCAAACTATCTGGCAACGTCAACTTGGCCGTGTCTTAGAAGCGTGTGCCGTGAATGGTGACAAGTTGACCGTCGGTTACCGCAAGCTTTCGAACGGAAAATGGAATGCGCACTTGGCCTGGATCGATCTGCGGATTGGAGACATCGTCGCCGATCATGTTGTCGAGGGGTTGGAGCGTCCTCGACGAGAGTTCACGCCATCTCTTGGTCCGCTGATCGATATTCCTGGCGGAATCCTGATCGGCTACGAATGTGGAGTTCGCAAACCGAAGTTCCGCGAGTTCCTGCAACTGATCCCCAGCAAGAAAACCGCAGCAACCGAGATCTCCATCAAGTAATGGCGACGGATCGAGACATCGCAGAAACGCACGTTCGGCCAAGCTACCGGCGTGTCTGGCTGACGTTTGCAAAAAACGCTCTCGTTCGGGAGATGACGTTCCGAGGCAACTTCCTGATCACAGTGATCACTCGAGCATTCTGGTTTGCCGCCCAGTTGACGCTGTTTGGCATCATCTACGGACAGGTGCAAACGATCAACGGTTGGTCTTGGCACGGCTACTTGGCCTTCATGGCGACGGGCATGATGATCAATTCGATTGTCGAGTCATTCTTCATGCCCAACTGTGCCAACTTCAGCGAACTGATTCGCACGGGGAATCTGGACTTCGCACTACTCAAACCGATCGACACTCAGTTTCTGATCTCGTTCGAGAAGATGGACCTCGCGATGCTGACGCAGTTCGGTCTCGCGTGTTCACTGTTGACATACGCGCTCTCGAACATCGGCAACCCAGTCAGCGGCTTGCAAATCGCGCTTTACGCCAGTTTCGTCAGCATCGGCATCGCCTTCTTCTACAGCCTGATGATTGCGCTGGCGAGTACAAGCATTTGGTTGGGTCGCAACCAAGGCTTGTATGATTTTTGGTTTTACATCACCGTCTTTGCTCGCTATCCGCGCAGCATCTACACAGGCTCGGCTATGGGCAACGTACTGCGTTTTTCATTCTCATACATCGTGCCGATTCTACTTGTGGTCACGGTTCCCGCCCGGGTCATCGTGGATGCGTTGAATGGAGATTGGCGGCTACCAGTGGTTGGAGCCATCGCCGCGGTAATCGGAATCGCAGTTTCGCGAGGAGTCTTCTTGTGGTCCTTGCGGAGTTATCGGAGCGCTAGCAGTTAGAGGTGGCGGGAAGTGATTGGTGATTTTGATTTGTGAAAGTTCAGTCCTTAGTTCTTCAATTCACAAAGATCAACATTCATCAATCGCTATTCGAAATCAGCGAGTGGAAATCTAGAGTCGTCGCAAAAACACAGGGGCATATCCGGTGACGATTCCTGCCGCCAAGCCTACACCGTGGGCTCCGTTGGCGATGTTTCCGAAAGCGCCAGTGAAGCAAACTACAAACCACATCAGCAGGATGAACACTGTCGAATTCGGCAAGTAAAAACCAGATGCCGGATCGAAGCGACTTTTCATCCAAATGTACCCGAAGAATCCATAGACCACGCCGGACATTCCGCCATGGGCTACACTGCCTTCGAAGAAGTATTGTCCCAGATTCGAAGTCACCTGGTACACCAGCACAAGTAATAAGAATCGAAATGAGCCGCGCCGTAATTCAATGACGCCACCTAATTGAAACGTCATCCACATATTGAACAGCAAGTGAATGGCGCCGTAGTGGATAAACATTGTCGTGAAAAGCCGCCACACCTGTCCGTGCATTACGTCGTGAAGACTTTGACGGCCCATCAATTGACCGGCCTCATTGACGAAAACTTCGGATAACGTCAGTTTCGATATCACTGGTTCCGTCTTCTTTCCAAACTGACTAGCCAATGCCACGGCAAAGCTGATCAAGATCAACAGAATTGTTATCGGCATTGCTCGAGAAGTCGGCCGCTGCCAACTTTGACGCACATCAACAATGTTCTTGCGAGCTTTCTTATTAGCCTTGTCTTCGGCCGTACGAATCTCTTGAGCGGCCTGTGCTGCGGATCGATAGATTTCGGCGTCGGGGTCTTCCAGAAACTGAGAGATCTGCTCGCGCGCTGTCTCAACATGATCCTCGTCATGGATCCAAACCACCGATTCTCCAGACTCATTCGCCTCAACACTACAGACGATCTTTTCTGTCAGCAGATAGTCTTGGAACCGCTTGGCTAATTCCGCGTTGGCGATTTTGCCAATTTGTCTCATCGAGCCGTCCTAGCGCGTTGTCATGTTGTCGTTGTTGCCGAAGTGTCTCATCCCATTGCCAGAGTGGCAAGTTCATCACAAGTCCAGCTTTTCAGAAAAACCGGCCTGGTCTTCGTCGACCACGCCACGACCTGATCTCCGACTTCTCTAGAATTCGCAGATTCCGTCTGTGTCGCTTGAGGATGTTAGTTGCCGGATTTCTATAAGTCATTAAATGTTAACAGCTTGCGTTCTATGTTGCTCTTGGTTTTATTGGATTCTGCGGAAAGATGCGAATCTTCGCTCATCTTCATGTGTTCAAATAGGGATTACCCTGGTGCCCCCAAACATTCGCCATTTTGACAGTGATCTCTCCTAGAAAATGAACGACAATCCCTTACGTGTTCGGTGGATTAAGAATCCAAATCAGGGCCACGCATTGCGGATTGAGAACACTGAAGTGCTCTTTGGGTTGTGGAACCATTGCTCAACCACGACTAGCCTGAAGACAAAAATGTCTTCAGACACCATCTCATGGGAGAGTTCAAGTGCGTGTACGCCTAAATGGTGGAGTTTGGGACGGCGTCGAGTTCGAAGCAAACGTGGCTCCAGCGGAACTACGAATGCGATCGTTCGAGGACTCTGGTGACGAAATCAAGGTCGCAGACGTTGATAGCCACATCTACGTTCTTTGCGAGGAAAGTGAAGAATTCAATAGCGACGGGCTGTTAGAGTCCGTTGTCGTCTACGATCACTGGCTAGGCGACACCTGTCGTTGGACGTGTGACGAGACTGTCTTTAGTTCGCGAATCAAAGAACAGTTCGACGACTAAGAAGACACAGTTGAGATAAGTGCCGGCATGGTGGCACTTCTTAAGGAGCCGGGAACCCGGCGGCCGCGTCAATAGTGCTTTTCAGCCGACGCGGTCGCCGCTCCGGACTCACTTTCTTGGAAATCACGCTTTTATTTGTGATTTTGCCCACGGAAACGTAACGCTCAAGCGTCTAACACTCTTGGTGGACGAGAAAACTCCTCTGTCCCAAAGTCGAAAGATCGCGATAATATTGTTCTTGCAACATTGCCACTTCCCTTTCCATGCAATCCAAGAATCATGAACTACTTAAGACGGCAAATCTGGGACATCCCCGAATCCAAGCACACTTCCGAGTCGGTCTACCGAGAACGAAAAACCCATCGCCGTGAATTCCTAGAGCGCATGGGAATTGCGTCTGCCGGACTGTTGCTGCCGTGGGCATTATCTGGCTGCAACGAGGAAGCTCCTCCAACAGTTCAACCGGCGAATGTCGTCGACCCACCCGTTCCAGTTGCCGATCCCGAGAATGAATCGCCAACGACTTCAAGCCACTATCCGGCAAAACGCAATCCAAAGTTCGAGTACGGTCGTGATGAGACGGATCGCGAAGAAGCCGCCAAGTACTGCAACTTCTACGAGTTCACGACATCGAAGTCGGCCTATAAGTACGTCGACAAATTCCAACCGACTCCGTGGGAGTTTGAAGTTGACGGCCTTTGTGGTAAGCCGCGAAAGTTTGACCTAGACGACGTCTACAAAACATTCACGCTTCAAGAGCGTGCTTACAGGCACCGCTGTGTCGAGACTTGGGCCATGTGCGTGCCTTGGACTGGCTTCCCGCTTAGCGAATTGCTGAAATTGGTCGAGCCCAAACCGGAAGCCAAGTTTGTTGCTTTCGAGACCTTCAATCGACCCAAAGAAGCACCTCGAATGAACGAGCCGACGGAACCTTGGCCCTACACCGAGGGTTTGACGATTGAAGAGGCGATGAACGACTTGACGTTGGTGACAACCGGCATCTACGGCCAACCGCTACTAAAGCAACACGGCGCACCGATCCGCATCGTAACGCCCTGGAAGTACGGCTTTAAGAGCATCAAATCTATTGTGAAAGTGACTCTCACCGACAAGCAGCCGGCAACTTTCTGGAACACACTAATCCCTCACGAATACGGATTCCGCGCAAATGTGAACCCAGAAGTCCCACATCCTCGCTGGAGTCAACGTAGAGAAAGAATGTTGGGCACTGGCGAAGCCTTCGATACCGTCGTCTACAACGGCTATGGGGACTTCGTCGGAAAACTGTATAAGAGCTAAGCCGACCCATTCGTCGACCAGAGGGGACTGTCTTCGACGGAGAACGCAATCCAAGACGTTTGACCTGTCAATGTGCGAGCAGTTGGCAGCGTCAGGAACAAGAAAAGAATCCCCCCATGACTCAACATCACAAAGTCTTCCAGGTCGACCATCACGAAGACATTGCCGTCATCACACTTCAACCAGCGAATTCTGGTTACCGCTACGCCGACGTGCATAAGGAATCCAACGTCGTCTTGCATCTTTTCGACCAGCCCGCGCACAATCACGTGGTCGTCGATTTGAGCCAAGTTGACATTATGAGTTCCTCGATGATCGGAGTCTTCGTACGCCTGTTCCGCAAGATCAGTAATGCCGGAGGTTGCGCAGCCTTTTGTTCAGCCTCAGAAAACATGACCAGAATCGTGCAAGACATGAATCTCACACAGATTTGGTCAATATTTCCAACGCGCGAGGCGGCGATCGAAGCAATTCAGAACAAGATCACCAATTGACTTGACGACGGTGATCTCGTCACGTAAGTTCTGGTCTAACTTCTCGGGACGATTAGCTCAGATGGTTAGAGTGCCACGTTGACATCGTGGAGGTCACTGGTTCGAGTCCAGTATCGTCCATCAGACGGGGTTTCTGCGCTATTTGCAGGAACCCCTTTTTCATTGGTCGAAATGCTCTTTGCGTCTATATTTTCAGTGGTTTGAAGGGCTTTTCGCGCTTCTTGTGGCACGTTCTGGCCGCTCGTGTCATGTTCCGGTTTTGCGCCATTTGATGCCATTTGCGCACCGCAAA
>PBMZ01000046.1 GCA_002722955.1 Planctomycetaceae bacterium
GCGGCTCTATCGTTACCTCGAAGACGGCGCTGCCGGTTTGATGATTCCACACGTGTCGACGCCCGAGAAAGCTCAAATGCTGGCCGATTCGGTCAAGTTCCCGCCGATCGGAGACCGTGGCATCGATGGTGCCGGTTTGGACTGCGACTTCATGTTGAAAGGCGGCGAGGGCTACACCGACGACGCAAACGCCCAAACGTTCCTTGTGGTTCAGATCGAAACTCTGGAAGCCGTTGAAAACGTCGATGCCATTGCAGCGATTGAAGGAGTCGACGGCATATTCGTCGGGCCCGGCGACTTGGGGCTACGAATCAAGAACACGGACACCGACCAAACTCTGGAAGGCTGTATCGAAACCGTTGCGGCTGCGTGCAAGAAGCATGGCAAGCCTTGGGGCATCCCAGCTGCAACGCCGGAAATCTTACAAAAACGCAAAGCTCAAGGAGCGCAACTTCTCGCCCACGGCGGCGACTTTGGCTGCTTCTTCGAGATGATGAAGCAATACGTGTCTCACTTTGACGCGTAGATCCAAAGCAACGTCTTGTTGAGAGTTTGCTTAACCGTAGCCGTAGGCGAGGTGGATGACCTTGCCTGCAGCTACGGGGTAAGCGAATCAAATCTCGCTACAAACAACTTGCATCCACAATCGCCGTTGCAAACGGTGTGAGTGGAATCCCTGCACCATCATCTATTGCACGCCCAGTGTACGTTTGACGCAATGTTGCTTTTCGGAAACTAAAGTTGCTCGACGACCTCACGTTTCCCAAAGGCAACATCGAGCATGCTTCGACGGATTCTAAGTTCACTCTTGCCGCGAGTGACAACTGCACGCACGCCAAAATCTTCACGACGTCGCCAGCGCCGTTCATTCAACGCGGAATTGTTGGAACGCCGCGTTTTGCTATCAGGCGTGCCAGCGGAGATTCAATCTTCTACTCAGCGGTCCATCTTCGGTCGCTGTGTATTCGATCGTCGATCTTCTCATCCACCACGAGTTCACTCGCGCTACTGTTCGATTTGAATCGTAGAGTTTCATGTCGACGGACGCTATTTCGTCGAGCCAGCGCGCCCAGCCGAGAGACGGCCGTTTGTGTTGTTCGGCATCAATCCTTAATTGTCGATGACAACCGCTGAGCTTCTCAGTCGATTAAGTTGAGGGTGGCTGGGATGATTCTTCAAGCCCCCAGTACTCCACACGTGATAGATCGG
Organism: Planctomycetaceae bacterium; assembly: GCA_002722955.1. Taxonomy (GTDB): domain Bacteria; phylum Planctomycetota; class Planctomycetia; order Planctomycetales; family Planctomycetaceae. Next base: position 1,210 of record PBMZ01000046.1, read on the forward strand.
AGACCGTAGCTATAGACTCTGATGGTGAAGATGTGTTGAATGTGAGAGTTCTTTCTTTCCCCGCAATTCAACGATCGAAGTCATGTCCATTCAACTCAAGCTAAAGTCCTTCAAGTCCGAAGTCGATGGCCCCAAACTGCTCATCACCGGCGGTGTTCACGGTGACGAGTTTGAACCGATCGCGGCCATTCATCGCCTCATCAAATTGTTTGAAACAGACGATCCTGTCACTGCAAGTTTTCGCGGACAGGTGAAATTCATTCCCATCGTCAACGAGGCGGCGTTCATCCGTGGTCATCGCATGGCCGAAGACGGATTGGACTTGGCTCGAGTTTGCCCAGGGAGTGCGGATGGATCGATTACGGAACAAGCGGCGGCTGCGTTGAGCGAGCAAATTGAGCAAGCCGACTATTACATTGACCTACACACGGGAGGGACGGAGCTGTCCGTGTTTCCGCTTGCTGGATACACGCTGCATCAGGATCCGCAGATCCTGGAAGTCCAACGAAGAATGGCCCACGCATTCAATCTTTCTGTGGTCTGGGGAACGGCGGGTAACTTGAAAGGCCGCTCGTTGTCAGTTGCTCGTGATGGCAATGTTCCTGCGATCTATACCGAACACCTGGGCCAAGCGACTTGTCATCAAGATGGTGTCGACGCCTATGTCGACGGCTGCCTGAACGTTATGGGCGAACTCGGCATGTTAGCCCGCGAGCAACCGGCGAGTCGCATTCGGTATGATGTCGAGGATCCGCGTCCCGGTTCGGGGCACATGCAAGTCCAGAATCCATCGCCGATGACGGGCTTCTTTCAACCGGCCGTAGAACTTGGTCAAGAAGTAAAATCCGGCGAGCCGCTCGGCGATGTCATCAGCCTCGATGGCAGCCAGGCTTGCACAATCAACGCTGAGTATGATGGCGTTGTCTTGGTACTCCGCACGTTTCCCCGCGTCCGCAAAGACGAAAGCATCGGCGTTGTGATGGCGTTGAATCCGTCGATCGATTGACGTGAAGACTGCGTTTAACCCGTAGCTGTAGGCGAGGGGCAAGCTAGCTACGGACTTCATGGACTAGAGTCATGTCATGACCTTCGGACCAGTTGCTGCTGGCGATCAGTACGATGCGGCTTCCCGATCGGACGATTCCTCGATCCATCGCGATTTGAACGACGGCGCTGAGTAACTCTTCGGGGCCTTCGCTGACTTTGTCGGTACGGATGGGAAGCACTCCCCAAAACAGCGCCATTCGTTGTGCCACGTCGATTCGGTCACTCAGAGCCAGAATGGGGATGGTTCGTCGTTGTTTCGAAAGAGCCATTGCCGAGCGACCGCTATGTGTTGCCACTGCGATCAAGTCAGCACTCAATTCATCAGCCACATGTCCCGCACCGCGAGCAATCGCTTCGGTCACTGCCAGCGCTCGAGTGTGGTCCAAGGCTTCAGTGTCGACGCTTTCTCCGTGAGGTTCAATTAACGTCTCGGCTTCGATGGCGATGCAATTCATCATTTGAACGGCTTCGACGGGATACTCGCCAACGGCCGTTTCGCCCGAGAGCATAATCGCATCCGTACCATCCAACACCGCGTTGGCCACATCACTGGCCTCTGCCCGAGTCGGTCGCTCGTTCCATTGCATCGAATCCAACATCTGCGTCGCGGTGATGACCGGGATTCGGTGCTTCTTACAACCGGCGATGATTTGTTTCTGCAAGATCGGTAAGCGTGCGATGTCCGTTTCGACACCCAAGTCGCCGCGCGCCACCATGATGGCATCGGTTTCGTCCAAGATGGCTTCGATATCCTCGATGGCTTCCAGCTTTTCGATTTTGGCTACAATCCGCGGTTGATTCTCAGCACCAAAGCTGGCGATCGTCTCTCGAAGACGCCGAATGTCGTCAGCGCTGCGAACAAAACTTAGTCCGACATAATCCAGTCCATGCTGGATGCCCCATTCCAGGTCAGCGTGATCCTTTTCCGTCATACTCGGAGTACTGATGGCAACACCAGGCAAGTTCACGCCTTGGCGGCTTCGTAATACGCCGCCATCCTCAACGCGACACTTGACCGAACTGCCGTCGTCGGCTTTGCTGATGACTTTCATCGAGACCGTGCCATCAGCAAGCAGCACGTGATTGTCGACTTGCAAGTCATCGATCAGTCGATCATAGGTGCATGTCAACTGCCTATCAGCAACTGCTTCGCCGTTTCGCACGAAGTCGTATTCTTCGCCCTCGTGGCAGTGAATCTGATCGTCAGGCAACGAGCCCAAGCGAATCTTGGGTCCGGACAAGTCACCCAGCAAACCGATCGGCTGCTTCAGTTCTTCCGAGAGCTGACGAACGGTCGCCGCCACCTCGGCCAACCAGTCGTGATCGCCGTGGGCGAAATTAAGCCGGAACAGGTTAACGCCGGCAGCAATCAAAGCGCTAAGCTTCTCTCGATCACCGCTTGCGGGCCCGACTGTGGCAACGATTTTTGTCTTCGATGATTGCATGGATTCGTACTTCCGTGACACGCTGAGAACACACGATCGTTGTGGTTACGCTCGCAAGAGGATCGAGCGAAACGCGATTAGAACTGTTCGATCGGAAGTGTATCTAATGATGGCAGCGGGCCGCGAGTTCGAATGCACTCGATTAGGTCTTTTACGAAAGGTTCGTTGGCTCCGTCTTTCATTAGTGGAAGCACGGCAGCTTGAGCTTGTGGCCAGTTACCGGCTTCGGCAAATCGATACGCTCGGATCGCCTGAGCCCAAAAAGACTGCGGTACCTCGACCAGAACATGGTTGATCGTGCCGATGATCTGTTCTCGCTTGCGGAGCTGTTGCGTCTTGGTCTGCCATTTCGAGGCTTGGTGCTTGTCACCGGCAACCGTGAAAGTTCGTTGGGCAAGGTAAGCCGTGCTTGATCTAAGATCAGGACGCTCGAACAAAGGGACAAGCCATTGCAACGCCTGTTCGGTGTCTTCTTGTCGTAGGGCAAGTTCAGCCAGCTTCTCGCGAGCTTGCCAGTTTGACTCATCCAGGGCGAGTGCTTTTTGCAACGCGGTCTCTGCTTCCGAGACCTTGCCCAACTGAGCGTATCCGTCGGAGAGTTCCACGTAGTTGGTTGCCCGAGGTCGAATTATAACGCTGCGATTCAGGTTTTGGGTTGCTTCGGAGACCTCGCCGATATTCATCAACGCCATACCGAACTCGGCGAAGAAGTCCTCGGCGGGAATTTGCAGGTCGTCGGCGTTCGGATTGAGCTCGACGACCTTCCGCCAGGCCTCGACAGCTGATCGATTATTATTGAGGTTTCGGTGGATCGTTCCAATTAACAGATTACCGCGAGCCCCGCAGTTGGGTTGAAGTTGGAAGCGTTCGGCTGTGGCCAACGCCGCTTCGTGGTTGCCGAGTTGCATGTGGCATGCGGTCACTTCGTGCAGTGCGTCGGCGTTGTTTGGCTGATGATTCAACGTTTCCTGAAGCAGTGGCAACGCGTCTTTCCACTGCTGTTGGTGCAACAGTGCAGTCGCCCAAATGTGAACTTCATCGGGTTCCGCGGCACCGCTGACTTCAAACAACTCGGTCGCTTCGACCCAACGCTCCATTCCTGCCAAGGCTTGGGCTTTCAAAGACTGTGCCCGGCTATGATCTGGGAATTCGTCAAGGTACGCGTTGGCCAAAGACAGCGCTCGACGAAAATCCTTGACCTCTAGATGTCGGTGAATCGTGCCGAGCGGTCGCTCATTCCAGACGGTTGTGCCCCACGACACTAGCGTTGCAAGGCCCACGGCAATCGAAAGCACAGCAACCCAAAACCACGGCGGACGTGTCTTCTCAACCATGGAAACCTCAGAGATCGAGAACGCGATCCATTTGCGAAGCGACTTCCGCCAGTCGCTTGCGATCTCCGCCACGAACTTCGGCGGTTGCCCAACCTTTGTAATCGATCTTCAAAAGTTCCTTACGAATCTTGGCCCAATCAACGGTTCCTTCGCCAAGCTGCACATCAAATGCCTTGCGCATGCCATCATTCATGGCGATCTCTAGGTTGTATTCTTTGATGTCGAGCTTCTCGCAACGCTTTCCAAGAACTTCGATCCACTGATGGGGATAGCCCCAACGAACGACGTTGCCAACGTCAAAATAGACCTGCACGTAGGGACTGTTCAATTCGTCAACGTACCTCTTCATTGTGAGTGGCTCGATCAAGAACGAGGCCCATACGTTTTCGATCAAGATGTGGATCTTTTTCTTCTCAGCATGCTCAATAGCTTTGCGAATGATAGCCTGCGTTCCCTCGTAGTTTTTCAGGTAGCTGACGCGGCCATTGTCGCGAACAACATGCAGTACGGACGTAGCACCATAGAAGGCGGCTTGATCGATGGCGCTGATGATATCTGGATTGCTCGAATGGACGATGCCGTGAACGGGAAACTCAAGTTTCTCGCTGGCCTTTGCGATGGCTTTCACGGTGTCGGCTTGATCTGATTTCAGCATCGTTCGAGGCTCGACGCCGTCGAAGCCCAGATCTTTGAGCAATTTGAGTTTGTCTTCTGCTGACAAGTCCTCTTGGATCATGTGGTATTTGACAGCTTTGCGGATTCGATTTGAAAACTCGCCAGCACTGGCTTGTTGTGTCGATGAGGTGCCTGCTGCGATCGCGGCTGTGGCGACGGCCGCGGATTGGAGAAATTCTCGACGATTTGAATTCATGGGATCGGCCTCTGTGGTGCATGATCGTGAAGCAGCATCGTAGCAAATCAGCGTGAGCAAGTCGCTTTCGATTCGAGCTTCCGCGCCAATTGACAAGGCGGTTTGCCGCGACGGTGAGCGTCTCGAATTAGACGCCACCGCCAGCAGAGCGACCACTTTCGTGATTGTCGGGCGGGTTCAGCAGCGGCTCGGCGTCGTTAGCGTCGGTTAGCTGTTGAAGCAGATCGCGGATCACTGATTCGGCTTCCAGCTTCTCTCTTAGCCAGCGATCGGAAGCAGCACGCCATTCGACTTCGCGGTGTTCGATTTCCGCTGATTGATTGGCAAGCTCTGCTTCTCGTTGTTGCAAACGATCATCACGTTCGCCAATCCATTCTGTTAGCGTTTGTTGTTCGCTATGGAAATTGGCCTTTTGCTCAGAGAATGCGGTCTTCGACGCTTCTAGTTCCTTGCGGTCTTGAGCCAGTGATTCTCGTAAGTTGCGGTAATGATCGCTGAGTGCTTGTCGCGCCACCTCAACGCGCACGCGTGCTGCGTCGTCTCCGGTGGCTTGGCAAAACTGTGCCCAAGCTTCCTCAAGCGCCATTCGCATTTCGAGCGTGTTGCGATGAGTCTCTTCCAACTCGGTTCGCAACTGATCCAGCCGCAGCCGTCGTGATTCGAGATTCTCGGCATGCAGACTCATGATGTCCTGCTGCCGCTGAATCTCAGTCTTTTGAGATTGTCGTTCGTGTGCCCAAGCTTCGCGCTCCGCTTCGAGTCGCTTGCGCTCTTCCTCGTCCCATTGCTCGAACGCCAGCTGAGATTTGGCAAGCAATTCGTGTTGTCGGTCGACGGATTGCTCACGTTCTTCCAATAGGATTCTCAACCGTTGAATCTGTCGCATGCGGAATTGGAACAATTGCCGGTCTTGTTCCAAACGAGACCGGTCGGATTGCACTTCGTGACGAAACTGATTCTGGTCGGCTTCGAAGTCGCTTCGAGACTTGTCCAAGTGATCTTGCTGAAAACGAATTCTGTTTTCGAAGATGGCCTTTTCTTGGCGCAACTCAAGCTCTCGTTCTCGGCATCCCGTTTCGAAACGATCACGTTCTTGGACTAACGCTTGTTCTTGAGCGTTTTTCCACTCATCAATTTCGACGCGGTAGTTTTGTCGCAACACAGAGATTTCGTCTAGTGAGCGAATGATGGCTTCTTCTTGGCGTTCACGTGTGGCGTTTAATTCCTCGACCTCCTCGGTCCGCTTGGCTTCCCACTGTTCCCGCTCTTGCTCGAATTGCTCGCGTTCAATTCGTAGCTCTTCCGTCATTGCCTCGGTGGTGATCTCAGTACGCATTGCCTCGCAATGGGACTCGAATTTCGTGTCCAATTCGTCGCGACGCTGTGTGATCTCGTCTTGTTGCTGCGTTAAGAATGCGTCGAATTCTTGACGGTCCGCTGTGAGCTGATTGGACTCTTGATTGATGCGTGTGGTTTCGCGTTCGAGTTCCTCGCGCTGCCCCTGCATCTCTTCGAGGATCTCGCCCCGCATTCGCTGACGTTCGAGCGTTAATTCGTTGAATTGCTGAGTTAACTCAGCCTCACGCTCGTCCATCTGAGACGATCGGCGCGAGGAGTCTTCTAGCTGTTTGGCGATCTGCTGTTCCTGGACGCGTAGATTCTCGTCGCGTTCCTTGGCGTCTTCTTCGAACTCTTGTGCCCACAAGCGGAGGTTGCGTTGCTCTTTGTCGAATTGAACAAGTTGAGCACTCAAGCTTTGCTCGCGCCGACCAAGCTCGATGAACTGCTGACGCAAATGATCCGCTATTTGACTCGCTTGTGTGAGGAACTCGTCTTCGATGTTGGTGAACGCCGCCGAGCCAGCGACGTCACGACCCACTGGCGTGATTTCAGAGGCGGCTTCGCCGTCAGTGGTGGAATCCGAAGAGGAAGCATTGATCCCAGCCAGTTTTGGGGCCGAGTGTGCAGCATCAATACGGCGTCCGGCAGCGTCAAAGCCTGTGGGTGATTGGTCAGCCGGCTGCTCAAGAGCTTGCTTGGCAGGCTGAGTTTGCGTAGTCACCGAGTCTGAGGAAACCGGGACTTGATCGTCGCCAGACTTCTCGCTCATACCGGGATTCCCTTCCCATGCGAACGGTCAACTCAGTTTTCACAATGCTCGCAATAGCCGGTTGGCTAAAGCTGGCTATTGATCATTTCCTCGAGCTTTGCTTTTTGAGGCACGCCAACAACTTTATCGACAACTTGTCCATCCTTGAAGAGAAGGACAGTCGGGATTGCACTAATTTGGTGGGCTTGGGCAGTTTGCGGGCTCTCATCAGTATTGAGCTTCCCAATCCGCGCCTTACCGGCGAAATCGTCGGCCAGTTCCTCAATTGTTGGCATCAAATGCTTACAAGGACCACACCATGGAGCCCAGAAATCGACCAGTACCGGGCCATCCGCTTCAAGGACGTCGTTCTGGAAGTTACTGTCGGTGAATTCCGCGACATTCTCGGACATGGTTCGTGAATCCTTGGATCAAATCAAAGTACACAAATGAGTTAGGACAATGGTGTCAGGTTAGACCAGAATCCGCGAATTATAGGGAAAACGGCATCGATGTCAACGATTGGCAAAATGCGGCAGCAGCGTTCCTACCGCGGGTCAACTCGGGCAATTCCGTATAGAGATTCTGAAGCCGCCGCATATTCTTCTGGTAGCCACCACACGACGCATCTAGCTCTGACAAAGGTGGCGGCAAGAAGCTAGCAATTGCCTATTGTTCGACCCAATCCCCGCATTCTGCACGAGGAGATTCTATGAACACGAGCCAGATCAGTCTCGCCACCCTGATGATATTTGGTCTTTTGCAAGCAGATTTGCTTGCTGCCGATGATGTAACAAAGAAGGACTTGTCGCTGGCCGAAGCCAACGCCCAAATTCGGGCACAGCTCGAACGTGGATACTTTCCAAAGTCCGTCGACGTTACCAAGGGGAATTCGGCGAAATTCACAGTCGTGTTTGGGAAAGGCAAATGGAAGGGCAAATGGTTACTTGCGGCACCTCACAACGTGGTTGCCCAAGAAATCAAAATTGCTCAGAAACATGGCGGCTCTGTCAACCCAGCTGAAGGGATATCGAGTCAAGGGCGCTGTGAGGTTCATGATGCTGAAGCAGTTCATCGGCCCGCCAAGACCGAATGCACGGCGTTTTAAGGCTTCCTGCACCACAATTCAATCGGATCGTCGATAACGAGAAACGACTCGGAGGACGGCTTGTGGACCACTCGACTTATGAAGCACCCAACAAGCTGGACTACCACACGGTTGTCTTTCACGCACGTTAAGACTTGGCTTAACTAAACAACCTCGGGATCGGTTCACCACTGGTCGTGAATCGGGCCAGGTCATTTGGCAAGTCTGTTCGCACGCGAAGCTCGGGGATATCGAGCAGCAGATTCAGAATCGTGGCGATCAGATTCTCTGAATCGACGGCGTCAGCGAGTGGCTCGCCACCGTCCCGAGTTGATTGGCCAATGATCTGCCCCTGGGTGATGCCGCCGCCGTAAAGCATGAGTGGCGCAAGCCTTGCCCAGTGATCACGACCGCCCTTTTTGTTGATTCGGGGAGTGCGGCCCATTTCGCCGACACAAACTAACAAGATGTCGTCGGACAAGCCGCGCTCCTCGCAATCCTCGATTAATGCAGAGATTGCGTGATCAAACGGATCGATCACTGCTTCTTTACCACGACCGACGCCGACGTTGTTGGCGTCGGCGTGCATATCCCATACGAAGCGAGTCGCGACGGTGACAAAGCCGCAACCGGCCTCGCATAATCGTCGAGCCAACAGCAACTCGTGCCCCAATGCCAATGCGTTGTTTTGATACCAGCGTCGGCCTTTGCGTCCGTTGGTCTTGTCGGTGTAAGCATTCTCGCGGATGAACTGTCGAGTGTCGTATCGAGCCAGTGTCTTCGGGGATTCATCCGAAAAGTCGAACGCCCCCGCGACTCCTCGCAGCACCATTTCAAAGGCTTGTTGACGATACTTATCGAATCCGTCGACTGCGCCCGATCGATCTACATTCCAACGGAGTTGGTCGAGCGACGCGAGCAGTTGGTTGCGATCATTGAATCGCTCGGAAGAAACATTCAGCTTCATGTCCGATTGTAGATTCGATCCGCCACCGGGGGCGAATGGTTCAAACGCGCTTCCGAGTTCGCCGGTCTGGCTGAACTTTCCAAATCGCTCGTCCGGACCCAGTGCTTCTGGATCGATCGAGTTAGGGAACAGCGTGATGTTTGTGGGCAACCCGGTGTCGGGATGATTTGTTCCAGCGATCCGCGAATACAGCGATCCAATGTTGGCTTTCCGCGAAGCTTGCCCTATCAACGGTTCGATGCTGTGCCGAGCACTACCGGTCGTGTAAGAGCGAACGACCGCCAACTTGTCAGCGTACTTTGCCGTCCGAGCCATACTCGAACCGAACGTGACGCCTGGAGTTGCTGTCGAGCAAACGCCGCCGACCGTGCGGATTCCATCGGGTACATTCAGTTTGGGATCGAAGGTTTCAAATTGAGTCGGACCACCGTGTTGCAGCAAGAAGATGACAGATTTGCCAGTAGCCAGCGGTTTGTTGCCCGTTCCAGCATTCGCCTTTGCCGCCAACAGTTGAGCCAGCGAAAGTCCGCCAAGCCCCAGACCGCCAATGCCCATAAATGCACGCCGGTCCAATTTGTTGTCGACAAGAGATAACATTTCAGAGCCTCGCCTCACCGATTTCGACTGACGATCAACTGTATCCCAGTATCGGATTTCTTAGGGTTTGCGTCCACTCGGAACAGAATCGAGCGAATCGTTTCACGCTAGCTTGGCTAAACTTCGATTTCTCGCGGCCACTGCTGATAGGCTTCCCAGTAGGTCTTCTTCAACGAGATTTCGTCGTCATCAGCCGATGGTTGAACTCGACCGTTCACATCGATTCCGCGCGAGACCAACGTGTGCTTGCCGGGTTTCACGCTTCCTAGATCGATTGAGAAGAACGTCCAGCAATACTTGGATCGCGGCTCCTTGTCCAAGACGGCCTTCTTCCATTTTCCGTCGTCCATCTTGACTTCAACCGATTTGATGTCAGTGCCATCGCTCCAAACGGCCCCGTACGCTTTCAACGGCACTTTGCCATCAACGGCTTCACGACGAGTCACTCGGGCAACAATCGACTTGAGATTCATTTTGTTGACACTGGTTTCGACAAAGACAACTTCGCCGTCGCGTTTCTCACCACGAACGGTGACGTAATCTCGGCCCATGAATCGGCCCATGTATCGAGTGTCACGGACTTCGATTCGTTTGAGCCATTTGACGTTGGCGATTCCATACCATCCCGGCACGATCAGCCGTACGGGCGCTCCATTCTTTTGCGGGATTGGGTCACCGTTTCGTTCATAGGCCAGCATCAACGGCAGCTTTGCGACGTCCTCGATCGACATGCTGCGACCAAACGGGACGTCAAAGGTAAGTTCGCGTCGCGAACCCTTTCGCAGCGTTTCTTTCTTGGTATCGACGCCGATGAACACGATTTCCTTAGCGCTATCTTGAATGCCGCACTCTTTCAGAATCGGTGCCAAGGCCGTGCCGGTCCATTTGCTGTTGTAGATTGCGCCGATGAAGCCGGGACCTGCGCCGTTACCGGAGCACTCGAGCGTCATAAGTTGGTCGGTCTTGGGCAGCGCTTTGAGTTGATCGAGCGTAAACGATTTGGGTTTGTCGACCATCCCGGTGACTTCCAACTTGTACTCGTCAACGTTGACCTCGGGAGTTCCATAGTGAGAGACATTGAAGACTTGGTCTGCCGGTGTCAGCCACTCGTCCAAAGTTTCCCAGTCGAGAATCCCCGGTCGAGACCGCGGAACGTTTTCGAAGGGCACTAGCTCTTCTTCATCATCTTGGCCGGGAAACACAAATTTCGGAGTAACCAACTGAGCTAAAGCAAAGGCTGCGGTTGCCGTGCCGGCTTTCATCAAGTCGCGTCGATTCACGTTCTCGGACATGTGGTTTCTCCATGCGAAGTTGTGCCGAATTATTTCTTCGTTGACTCAAGGTTATCGGGAGACACGCCAATGTCCAGTTTTAGCGTCTTTCCCGCTGTCACCTTGACTCGCTTTGACCAGCGCAAGCCACCTCCAGGGTGCGCCATCTGCAGAGTGTAACTGCCTTCGGGGATTCCCGATAATCGAAACTTACCGTCTTCTTTTGTTAATGCATAATAAGGATGCGGGAAGACAAAGATCCATGCCTGCATCGCGCTATGAAAGACGCAACCGATTTGGACGGGCTTCAAGACTCCCAATCGATCGTTGAATTGACGCTTGAGCACACCACCATTGCCGATGTTCGAGCTAAACGGTTCGATCGTGTTGCTTGCTCGAACGTTGTGGACACCGCGATCGCTGTTGTGGAAATGCACGAAGTCGCCAGTGCGAATCACAGTCGTTTCCGGAACGAATCGAAAGTTGGTTTGATCGATTTTGTGCGTTGCCGGTTTGCGATTCGTTTTGAGCCGACGTAGTGCTGGGCTAGAAACGCTAACGGCGGCCTCGGCCAAGTGGCCCAACTTTTGATCCTTGACGTAATATCGGCTGTACCGCCATCGCCGTTTTGCATCGGCGTGATAGATCACTCGGCCTTCTATCGTCCCTGTCTCCGATTCAGCGTCTTCTGCCTTGAGCGAGCCTTGCCAACTGGCAAGCGTAATCAAAGCACACAGACAACAGAGGCTCTTGCTCATTCTTGAGGCGATTCTGCTAAGCGTCATTTCCAGTGGTAACCCGAAGCGTGAGCGAAGGACGCTCACAGGTGTTCGCAAAGATGAGTCTTCGAGCGAGACGTTCCTAAGCGATGATCTCATGAGCCACGTTTCCATGCACGTCGGTCAAGCGGAAGTCGCGGCCGCTATAACGATACGTTAATTGCGTGTGGTCCAAGCCCATCAAGTGCAGGATTGTTGCGTGCAGGTCGTGGACGTCCATGCGATTTTCGATAGCGTTGACACCTAACTCGTCGGTCGCACCGTGGATGTAGCCGCGTTTTGTACCGCCGCCGGCTAGCCAAACCGTGAAGCCTGTGTTGTGGTGATTGCGGCCGTTTGAGCCTTGTGCTGTTGGTGTGCGACCGAACTCGCCGCCCCAGATAATCAAGGTGTCGTTCAACAGGCCTCGCTGTCTCAGATCGGAGATCAATGCGGCGATGGCTTGGTCACTCTTACCGGCATCGCGTTTGTGGTCCATGATGTTGCCGTGAGCGTCCCATGGCTGGCCGCTTCCGTAGTACAACTGAACCATTCGCACGCCGCGTTCGACAAGTCGTCGGGCGATCAAACAGCCGTTTGCGAACTCGCCGGGGCCATAGAGTTTTTGAGTGGACTCGGTTTCTTGACGGACGTCGAAGGCTTGTTGAGCTTCGAATTGCATTCGGTAAGCAATCTCGAGGGACTGAATTCGGGCTTCCAGTTTTTGATCTTTGTCTCGATCTTCCAAGTGCCGACGATTTAAAGCCTGCAAAAGATCCAAGACGCGTCGCTGCGAACCGCCCGAAAGATGATTGTTTCGTATGTGAGCGATCACGCGATTCGGATCGATTTTCGAGTTGTTAATGTGAGTCCCTTGGAAGATTCCCGGCAAGAAACTGTTGCCCCACAGCGCCGGTCCAACCACTGGCTTGCCCGGACATAGCACAACAAAGCCGGGAAGATTTTGGTTCTCAGTACCAAGCCCATAGTTCAGCCACGAGCCCAAACAAGGACGGATCGGTTGTTGAGCACCGCTGTTCATCATCAACAAACCGGGTTCATGATTCGGCGTCGTCGTGTGCATCCCTCGCAACACGCACAGCTCGTCAACTTGTTTGGACAAATGCGGGTAAATTTCGCTGACGTCGATGCCGCTTTCGCCGTACTTCTTGAACTTGTACGGCGAGGCCATGTACTTGCCACCTTTGCCCGGCTTGCCTTCTTGCTTCTTAAGCTCTGGCTTCGGATCGAACGTGTCGACGTGCGATGGTCCACCGTTCATGAACAAGAAGATCACGTTCTTTGCTCGCGCCGGAAAGTGCGGCGACTTCGGCGCCATCGGATCGCTCGAGACGGCGGCCTTGGACTCTTCGGCCAAGAGTGCCGATAGGCCCAACATACCGAAACCCGTGCCGCTGCGTTTGAGGAGTTCTCGTCGTGAAATTGGAAGCATATTCGTCATTGGTTGCTTTCGATCACTTCGGACATCGTCACAGTTTGTTTGATTATTCCGTACGTTTTGACGTTCCGCCTTCGATCATGGTAACCCGAAGCGTGAGCGAGGGACGTTCTCACGTACTCAAAACCAATGCGTTTTGATTGCGAACACGTGTGAGCGTCCCTCGCTCACGCTTCGGGTTACCATGACGCGGCTACGGGCTATACGAATCGATGATTCGCGAAACCCTTTAGTCCAAGAACATAAACTCGTTGGAACTCAACAACGCCAACGCGAATTGTTCCAGGGCGTTGATCTTGCTTTCTTTATCTTCGTCGACCGATTGCAAAAACTGAACCCCCAACTCAAGTTCCGCTGGAACGGGGCTTCGACCGTACACCAGTCGGTAGGCAAATTTGACCTGTTCGCTATCATCGGCCATGTCGTCTTTCTTCAATCGCGTTGCCAACGCCCGAGCTCGACGCATCATGAATTCGCTGTTCAGTACAAACAGTTGTTGCAGTGGCACGGTCGTGGTTGTTCGTCGAGCCGACGTGATGTTCGGATCGGGAAAGTCGAACAATCGCAGCAACTCGTCCAGTCGATGACGACTGACGAATCCGTACAAGGTACGCCGCTTGTTGTTGGCATCGTCCAGCTTTTTCGACGGTCCACCGAGCGTCAAATCCAACTCGCCCGAGACCGCCAGCATCGCATCTCGCCAAGGTTCGATTTCCAAGCGGCGGCGATTCATTCGCCAGAGCAATCGATTTTCCGGGTCGGCTTCGTAATTCTTAGCATCAAAGCTACTCGCTTGCTGGTACGTGGCCGATTGCAAAATCAACCGATGAAGTTTCTTAAGCGACCAACTCTTCTCGACAAACCACACAGCCAAGTAATCCAACAACCCGGGATGCGACGGACGCTCGCCCACTTGGCCGAAGTTGCTTGGTGTACGAACCAGTCCGTATCCGAAGTGTCCTGCCCAAACTCGATTGACGATCACGCGGGCCGTCAACGGATTCTCGGCACTGGCCAACGCGTTGGCTAACTCAAGCCGGCCGCTGCCGTTGGAATTGAACGCTTGCCTTTGGCCGCTGGTAAAGATCGCCGGCATGGATCGAGCAGCGACGTCGCCGTGTTTGGCTGGATTGCCCGCCAAGTAGATTGGCAAATCTCTTGACTTCGCCTCTTGCAGCGCGTGAGCCATTGTGACGTCGATTTTTTGGGCGTCGGCTTTGCGGTCTTCCAACGTCTTGCGAAGCGCGGCAAGTTCTGATTTGGCGTCTTCTGCCAATCGGGCCTCGGCTTCTTTCGGCGGCAGTGCCAGTAGACCGTCATCGTATAACAGATGGGAAAGGAGCACCGCATCGACGC